>JABSQA010000013.1:33094-41638 GCA_013213825.1 Henriciella sp. | reverse complement strand
CAACATCATCAATATCGCTGGCGGTCACCCAGCCATCATAATTGCCGGTAATGTCGAGAATGCCGGGATAGACCGCAACATAGCCGCCGGGCAGACAGAAGGCATTGGGCTGTTGAGACTGGATGACATTGAACGTCCAATCAAACTCACGCGCGACCGGGCGAAACTCATAGCCAGCGGCGACCATATCATCTTCCAGTTCAATCGCCGCCAGACGCAGCCGATCGCCAATCTCATTCACCGCATCTTAGACTTGCCGCCCAGCAAGATCACAATTGGCACTGCGCGCGCCTCAAATCACATTGCCGCCTTCTTGCTGCAGCATCTGGGCATAGGATTGTGCGCCGAGCTGGGTCGCCTGTTCAATGGAAACGGTGTTGAACTCGCGCTCGCCGGTGAACGGGTTCACTTCCTGGTTGGAGATATAGTAAATCCCCAGACCGATCAGCCCCAGAATAATGAGCCCAAAGCGTCCACCGCGCATGTCCCGTCCTCCATATGGTCGGTCCCGTTAACCCTGCTTTACCCCCAAGTGCGGGCGCAGGAAAGGCGTTGACCCCAGTCATTCGCGTCGGCAACACTAGCCAAATGACGGACACACCTTCTTCCGCCCCCGCCTCACCTGCTGAGACCCCTGCTACGACCTCAATCTGGGACGTGCTGAGCGAGATGGCGCTTTACGCCTCCACCGCTTTGATCATTACAGGACTGATCCTACCTTCGATCTGGAAACCGAACACGTTCGGCTTTGGCGGGCAGGAGTATAATCTCTATGGCATCGTCCAGACTCTGTTTGAGAGCGGCCTGCCCTTTCTGGGCCTGGTCGTGGTCTTCTTCTCTGGCGTCTTCCCCCTGGCCAAAACACTGACCGCGGCGATCATTTTCCGCCAGGGCGCGCATCCGAGCCCGAAGCTCGCCGCCTTGCTCAACATGCTCGGCAAATGGTCGATGCTGGACGTGTTCCTTGCTGCTTTACTGATCGGGATCAGCCAGATCAGCATCTATATCGGCTTTGAGACCCGGGCCGGCCTGTATTATTTCGCGGCGGGCGTCCTGCTCAACAATGCCGCGACGATGCGCCTAACCTTCTCAAAAGCAGCCTTTACCCGCGCCAATTAGACCTTACATCCAGTGCCATGACCCATCAGACCCAAACCGCACCTGAGCCCAAGCTCGACATTCGAATCATTCCCGTCACGCCCTTGCAGCAGAACACCTCGCTAATCTGGCATCGCGAGACGATGGAAGGCGTCTTTGTCGATCCTGGCGGCGAGATTGATCGCCTGATGGGCGCGGCCGAGCAGTTTGGCGTCAAAATCGTTGCCGTCTGGCTGACCCATGGCCATCTCGACCATGCCGGCGCCGCCACCGCCGTCAAAGAACGCACCGGCTGCCCGATCATTGGCCCGCATAAGGATGACCAATGGCTGCTCGACGAGATCGAAGCCCAAGGCGCCAAATATGGCATTGCCGACGGCAAAAACGTCCAACCCGACCGCTTTCTTGAAGAGGGCGACACGCTAACCCTGGCCGACCAGACCTTTGGCGTCACCCATTGCCCTGGCCACACGCCGGGCCATGTCGTCATCTATCACCAGCCTGGCCAACTCGCCTTCGTCGGCGACGTCCTCTTCCGCGGCTCGATCGGCCGCACCGACTTTCCCAAAGGCAATCACCAGCAGCTGATCGACTCCATCGTGAAAAACCTATGGCCCCTCGGCGACGGCATGCGCTTCGTGCCCGGACATGGCCCGATGAGCACGTTCGGTCAGGAACGGAAGGATAATCCGTTTGTGGCCGATGCTGTGTTGGGGTGAGGCGGATTTGTTGAGCGAGCAAAAACAGACATAAACTCAGGGGCGAAATTCACCCCGTTTCGCCAGCACGCCACTCTCAGGTCGAATTGACAAATTCGAGGCAGCGCTCATTAATCTCGCGTGCTTCAACTCATCCTGCAAGCCGTTACTTATCCTTTTGGTCCGCGTCTCAGTTGGATGACGGGGCTGTTGGCCATCGCACTCTCACTCTTATTGTTTGGCTATTTTCTGACCAAGTCGCCGGGTCAGTTCTCGGATACTCCACCCAGATTTGGAGTGGTAATGCCTGGGGCGTGCAAAGGGGAACTGGCCGTCTATACCACCCTTGACCGAAACCAGAACATCGTCATGGGAGTCTCGATCAAGGCATCCAAGCCGAGCGATTATTCGAGAACATTCAGAAGTTTGGCAGAACAGCTTGATGAATCCGTGCCTTACGCGCCGCTCAGCGATGAAGTGAATTGCAACCAAATGCAGCTCGCATTGGTCGGTCCGCCCAATTCTGCCATTGAGCCCGTAGGCGCAGTATTTGGGGGAATCATCCTGCAGAACCAGACAGTTGGCAGTGATCGACGCAGCGGCATTGTTGAGACCGCGCTGAGCGAGGACGAACATAGCGCCGAGCCGGCGATTGACCCCAATAGCGGTCCCATCCGCCGTATCCCCGCTATGACGCCGCCAAATATTGGATATCTTTCGCTCAGCGATAACCCGGACATTATCCAGAATGTAAGCGTCGCCAATGCGAACAATAATGGGTTGCGGGGCGACGTGTTTGGAACTGCTGACCCAGATTTTAGTAACATTCTGCGAGAGTGTATCGGCGCCTACAATCAAACGGAGACAGACCTCGACCTGTCTCAACACGCCTGCGCGGCGTTTGTGAAAGCCGAGGCCTTTCCAGAATATGTCCCATTCGCGTCGCCATCGGTCCGTTGTGTTGAGGTCGAAGGGGTTGAAGAGCCATCGTGCACAACCAAGTCTTCGCTGGCTCAAAAGCAGACTGCGCCGATGGCAATGCTGTTCAAGATTGATTGCCCGGACTGCAAAAAAGGACAGAAATACGGATTTACGGTGGATGCCATCTTCACCGAGATGCGCACCTGGATTTCTGGCAACGATACCACCGTTTCGCTGACCGCTTTGTCGACCCGTAATAAAGTGCCGATGCCGTGGAGCGATGACGACGCAACGCGAACAAAACGATTTGATGATTGGCTGTCGACAGCTGAAGTCGGGGCTTATGCGACAACGCTAGACAGTTATGTCTGGGAGCCGAAAAACCTGGACGAGAACCGGCAGTTCAATCTCATGTGGGGCGCGATCGTCCTCGGCCTCGGCATGACCATCCTCATCGAACTTCTAATCGTCTCCATTCATCCCGGAATTCGATTGCAAACAACACCTCCCGAACGAGATGATGATCGATCGGTTTGATCAGAAGAGTTTTTGGAGCAGAGGAAAGGGGCTGGCGTTTTTGACTGCTCACGCATGAGGCTGAGCGTTGTTCTTCTTTGCCAACAATAACAAACCGACCTCACGCTCAATAATTTGGTCTTGTTAGCGAGCATCAGGAGGCTTTAGCTCAATGTCCGCTTTCGACGTCAAAACGGACATTACTGTTCGCACCCGATAAGGGACTGAGCATACGGTGGCGCGACGAAGGTGCGACTTGCCGCAGCCCCTCTCCCGATTGCGGGAGAGGGGTTGGGGTGAGGGCGCCGGTCTTTGCGTTGAAGCGCGTGCTTTGCCTGCTGCACCCATCTTGCCCTCATCCCCGACCCTTCTCGGGGCCATCATATATGATGGCTTATCCCTCGAAGCCCGCATCCGGGAGAAGGGGGCGCAGGCGGGTATCTATGGACCTTCATCTTCTGCAGACCAGAGGCGCTTTCCGTCTCTGGATCCCTGCCTACGTAGGGATCGGCGGAGGTGAGATTTTGGAAGTTGAAACCGGGATAAACGCCCTTCTATCCCCACCCTCTCTTTTCGCCCCTATACTCCTCCCCATCTCTGCTCGTGATAGGGCGTGCTTTCTAGGGGGTGGCAGAACAAGCTTGACCCAATTTGTCCCGACAAGAATTACCATTCTGGACCTTCCATAACGGACAATTGATCCCCATCTATGCAAATTCGCGATAGGGAATATTCGCGATTGAGGGAAAGACGCCGCCGATGATCGGGGCTATGACCTTCACCAACGATAGAACTGGAGCCGGTGCCTAAACGTATAGGGTCGCGCGAAGGGGAAAATGGAGGACCAGTAAATGGCCAACACAAATACGAGCCGTGCGCTCGCGCTGAGCCCCGAACAGGGCCTTAGCCGCTACCTCTCAGAAATCCGTAAGTTTCCAATGCTCGCCAAGGATGAGGAATTCATGCTCGCCAAGCGCTGGCAGGAACACGAAGATTCCGAAGCTGCCGAGAAAATGGTGACGTCACACCTGCGTCTCGTGGCCAAGATTGCCATGGGCTATCGCGGTTATGGTCTGCCAATGGCGGAGGTAATCTCCGAGGGCAATGTCGGGCTGATGCAATCGGTCAAAAAATTCGATCCGGACAAAGGATTCCGTCTCGCCACGTATGCCATGTGGTGGATCCGGGCGAGCATTCAGGAATATATCCTGCGCTCTTGGAGCCTGGTCAAACTCGGCACAACGGCCGCGCAGAAGAAGCTGTTCTTCAATTTGCGCCGGATGAAAGGCGAGATTGATGCGCTGGACAATGCGCAACTGAAGCCGGACCAGGTCAAGCAGATTGCCGACAAGCTCAACGTCTCGGAAAAAGACGTCATCTCGATGAATGGTCGGATGAGCGGGTCTGACGCCTCACTGAACGCCCCAATGGGGGCTGAAGGCGATATGGAATGGCAAGATTGGCTCGAAGACGATGAGCCAAACCAGGCCGAGACCTTTGCCCGTACGCAAGAGTTTGATGCGCGCATGGAATTGCTGCAATCGGCAATGGCAGATCTGTCAGAGCGCGAGCAACATATCCTGCAAGAGCGGCGTCTGACAGACGAACCGAAGACGCTCGAAGAGCTGTCTGAAGTCTATAATGTCAGCCGTGAACGGATCCGCCAAATCGAAGTGCGGGCGTTTGAGAAACTGCAAAAAGCAATGCAAAAAATGGCCAAGGAACAAGGCCTGCCGACCGGGGTTTAGGCGAACAAATCCGGAGTTCGGATCTCGTCGAGCCTGATGACCCCAACCAGCAACCATGTAGCTTTGAATCTACTGTGAGTACCCATCGCGAAGGCCATGCCTTTGGATGGGTATTCTTCTTCATACGTAGTTTTGAGAGAGTTTAGTGCTTCAAGTTCAGTCCCCAAACTACGACGTCGATTGAAAAATGCAGCTGAAGTTTCCCAATCATCGGAGGTGTTTCTATGTTTATTGCCAAGTTCGTCGGTCCACGCGAACTTAAATTCATACGGACATGGCGTCAGGGTGGAAACAGCCTCGTCAAAAAACGATGCTTGCCTAGCGAGTTCGTCGTGTTTTCTCTTTTCCTCGGTCAGTTCTGAATCCGACTTTTCTCTCCAAGAAAACGAGACATCACTTGGTCGCAAGAGCGTGAGAGATTCTCCCCGCTGTTCAGCTTCTAATGTGCTCGTTCGTATAAAGGTGCTAAGCGCTCTAGCTCTTTTGCTCGATCCCAAACTATCGACGACCTTAATACTCTCCGGGACCACTTTCTGACTCTCTTGGCGATCATCGTGGCCTGGATCCGTATACTCATATTCAATCCAATCCCACCGCTTGAACCGCTGACTGTCCGCCAGTACGCGATACGGGACAGGGTATTGACGGCGCCACCGCCCATCTTGGCCGATTCCGGCACAACAAACCGTCTCAAAATAGTTGCTGCTGCGGTGTGGTAGTGCCTTAACCAGAATCAGACACTTATCTTTCTCACTACGCAGCCTGCTCATATTTTTGAACCCCGATGTGACGAATTCCAATACTAGTGGAACTATCTATCTCATCCGTTATCATTTTGCGATGACATTCTTTGGGGTTTCTTTCAAAACACATCAAGCAAACTTTTTTTTCTTTGGCTATTTCTTTTATTTTGTTTATTTCTACTTGAGCTTCGCGCGTTGAAAGAACGTTCGAATATATTTTCCTGAACAGTGCGATGTCTCCCGATCTAGCCGCCTGGCGGCCCTCTTTCGGATCTCCTAGCTTCGGAAAATGCAGATACTTTATCCCCACCTCCTCGAGAGCTTGCGATAATGCTGATTTCGAAAACCCTTTCTTCCGAGATTGAGCGCGATCTCGCACATCGATCAATACCGACACGCCGACCCCGTCCAAAGTGCGCAAAAAATTGTCTAGTTCAGAGCCTTCATAGCCAATAGTATAGATCATCGCGGCCTCCTATTCGCATTCGCATACAAGAACTTTGTTAACCAACTCAACAAGCAATTATGAAGATCACTCCCATTCTCGAGCGTAGCGATCCACGGATCGCCCCTTACATTGGCGTTCGCGAACGCGATCTGACTGGCGGCGCGGATGGACGGTTTATCGTCGAGGGCAAAGTCCCGCTCTCCATCCTGCTGACGAAATCGCGGTTTCAAGTGGACAGTCTGTTCCTGGGCGAAAGTCGATTAGCGCCGCTCTCCGATCTGCTTGAGAAAGTGCCGGATGACGTGCCGATCTACACCGCGCCGCAGAAGCTGATGGATGAGATTGCGGGCTTCCCGATCCATCGTGGAATCCTCGCTTGCGCCCGTAAAGGGCCTGGGCTCGCCCTGGACGACCTGCTCGATGCGCGTCGACTGCTTGTGCTCAATCAGATCTCAAATCATGACAATGTCGGCGCCGCTTTTCGCAATGCCGCGGCCTTTGGGATCGAAGGCGTGGTCTTGGATGCGCAATCCTGCGATCCGCTTTATCGCAAGGCCATACGCGTCTCGTCCGGCAGCAGTCTTTGGTTGCCGTTTCATCATGGCGGCACAGGGGACTCGCAGATTGCCGCCTTGAAAGCGGCCGGCTTTACCGTTTGGGCGATGACTCCAAACAGCCAAGCCGCGGCGCTGCAATCGCAACCGATCCCTGACAAGCTCACCATTCTGCTCGGCGCAGAAGGACCAGGCCTGCCACAAAACCTATTAGAGGCCGCTCAACCCATCCGCATCCCCATGCAAGACGGCTTTGATAGTATTAATGTTGCCACCGCTGGTGCGATTGCCTTGGCGCATGTATTCAGCAAGACATAAGCTTCGCGTGCAGGAGAAGTGATGCGCTATATCGTGACCGGGGGATATGGGTTTATTGGCTCGGCGGTCGTCCGCCAACTGACCCAAGCGGGGCATGAAGTATACAATCTCGATAAGAAAACCTATGCGGCCAATCCGAGCGCGGTAGCGGGTTGTGCGGTGCAAAATATCCATGCCTGTATCACCGACCGGCCAGCCGTCTCAGCGTTATTCAAAGCGGCGCGACCAGATGCCATTATCCATCTCGCCGCAGAGACACATGTCGACCGCTCGATTGATGGCCCAAGCGCTTTCATGTCGACCAATGTGGATGGCACGTTCAACCTTCTAGAAGCCGCCCTCGACTGGTGGGAGTCGGCAGAGAAGCAAGAGGCGTTTAGGTTCGTGCATGTCTCGACCGATGAAGTGTTTGGCGATCTTGGCCCGGACGATCCGATTTTTGACGAACACACGGCTTACGCGCCCTCATCGCCCTATTCAGCCAGCAAGGCGGCCAGCGATCATATCGTTCGGGCTTGGCGCCGCACCTATGGTCTGCCGACTGTGGTGACCAATTGCTCTAATAATTATGGGCCTTGGCAGAACGCTGAGAAGCTGATCCCGACCGTGATCCGCAAGGCCGTCCTGGGCGCGCCGATTCCCGTCTATGGCGACGGACTCAATATCCGCGATTGGCTCTATGTCGAAGACCATGCGCGCGGCTTGATTGCGGCCTGCGAAGCCGCCCCGGGCGAGACCCTGCTCTTCGGCGCCCGGGCCGAACGGACAAATATGGAATTGATCCAAACCCTCTGCGCGCTCTTGGATGAGATGCGTCCGAAAGCATCGCCCTATGCGGATCAGATCAGCCACGTGACCGACCGAAAGGGTCATGACCGGCGCTATGCCGTCGATCCTTCGAGCGCAGAACGGGCCATCAATTGGCACCCAGACCGCAGCCTTGAGGATGGATTGCGAGAGACGGTGAAATGGTATCTGGAGAATCTCGACGCGGATCTGGTCGACCAAGATGACCGCCTCGGCCTGTCACGATCTTAGTTTGAAAAGAGGCATGTACACGATCAAGGCGTGGATAAACGCCGAACCGTCGCGACAACATCATCGCCATAGGCGTGGTGTGGCATATGTCCCCCCTCACCAAGCTTGACCAGCTCTAATCCGTCAATTTGGTGCTTGAGCTTACCGACATGAAGCGGCGGGCTAATTACGGTGTCGAGGGCGCCTGAAAAGACGACAGTTGGAACTGCGATTTGGTCATACCGGTCTTGCTGGCCAGCCAATTCCTCGCGCAACGCATTTACGTCTTTGGCATTGGCAACGAAATTCGAGGGCCGGAATAGGAGCCCAATTGCGGACTTCTCGAAATAGCCCTTAGGCGCGGGTTTGGGCGAGAAGACATTGGTGATCCCGCCTTTGACTTGCGACGGGCCAACAATCGGCACCAATTGGGTGAAGGCCGGGCCAATCAACGCGTCACTGGCATATTTATTATACCAGGCT
>JABSQA010000013.1:0-33084 GCA_013213825.1 Henriciella sp. | reverse complement strand
TTGGCGGGCCGAAACAGCAATCCGATCCCAGATTTCTCGAAATAACTTTCCGGCGCCGGTTTTGGCGAGAACACGTTCCTGACCCCGCTTTTCACTTGCCCAGGTCCGACAATCGGCACGAGGCGCGTGAACAATGGCCCAAAGAGAGGATGGCTCGCATGCTTGTTGTACCAGGCCTCGCCGCCACCGCCCCAATCATGGCTCACCGGGGCCAGTAAGACCAAGCCATCGACCAGATCGGGATGATCCAAGGCCAATCGCAAGGACACCGCGCCGCCGAAACTGTGGCCCACCACGATCGCTTTTTCGCCGGGCGCGAGCGCGCGCAAAACACCCGCGGCTTGCTCGGCTTGAACAGCCAAAGTCTGGGCATTGGAGAGACGGTCTGAATGGCCGTGACCCGGCCGATCCATCATCAGAACACGATGTGTATCCGCGAGCTTGGGTGCTAGAGTCCATTCGAATTCGCGCGCATTGGCGGAGGCCCCGTGGATCATCAAAACGACGGGACCTGCCTCGCCTTGCTGCAGAACATGCACATCCGCTTGGTTCACGGTCACCATGGATCCGCTGGCCGGATGCGTCTTGTTGATCCGCGTCGCATAGACCGCGCTATGTACACATGCGCCAACGCCGCCAATCAGCACGATGGAAACTAAAATGAACAGCATTCTCAAACGGGGCGGCCTTCCTGTTCGCGCCGGATACGATCTATGCCGCGTCTGGCCGAAGGAAAGAGAGGATAAATTTCCAGCGCTTTCTCATACGCGCTGACCGCTTCGTCTTTGGAGCCAAGCCCTTCTAGGACCGCGCCCAGTCCGCCCCAAGCGCCGAAATGGCGGGGCTCTAAGCGCAGCGCCTCATTCACATCGCGCAGCGCTTCGGTATAGTTTTCCTGGGTCAGAAATACCGTCGCACGGCGGTTCCAAGCTTCGGCATAATCCGGTTGGATCGCGATCACACGGTCATAAAGCGCCCGAGCATGTTCAAGGTCGCCAAAGGCCTGGGCGCGTACGGCGCGTTCCATGACCAGATCGGCCGCGTCTGAGCCACTTTCCATCCAAGAGGCCCAAATGTCTAAAGCAATATCATTGGCTTCTTCTTCGCTTGGCGCGGTTTTCAACTCCGCAAACATCTCGTCCGACGGTCCGAAATCAGGACTGCTGACAAGGATAAGTCCAGCAAAGGCAAGAGCTTTGAACATGGGCTAATTATGGTCTTTCAAGTTCGACGTGCCAAGAAAAATAAGCGTCAGCCACTGCCTATCGTTCAAATGGGGCTAAAATCCGAGCGATTTCGCGATCGCTTTCACCTTCGCCTCGCGATCTGGTACCGCCGCATCGATCATCTTGTAATAGCGCTCAAGAATCTCGGGTTCGACTTTATCCGGCGATCCCGCATTGAAAGGCGGGTTGGGATCATATTCAATCGATAATTGGATGAATTTGGCAAAGTCCTCACCGCGAATTCGAGCCGCGAGGGCGAGTGCAAAATCGATTCCGGAGGTCACGCCGCCACCGCTGAACCGGTTACGGTCTTCAACGATTCGCGCCCGAACCGGGGTCGCGCCGAAAAAGGCCAATTGATCGATCGAGGCCCAATGACACCCAGATTTGTAGCCTTTCAATAATCCCGCCGCCGCGAGTAGGAGCGAACCGGTACAAACGCTGGTGACCCATTCTGCTTTGGCCGCCACCTTTCGCAACCAGGCTAGAACCGTCTCGTCTTGCATCATTTCCATCGTTCCCAATCCGCCGGGAACACACAAAATATCAACTTGATCGATTTCCTCGAATGTCGCCGTGGGCAGGAGCGGAAATCCGGCATCGGTTGGCACTGGCGATTTGTCTTTCCAGACCAGGTTGAGCGTCGTGTTTCCAAGCCGCGACAAGACTTGAGCGGGCCCGGTGAGATCCAGCTGAGTGACATTCGGAAAAACAAGAAAGGCAACGGATATTGGGGAAAGTTCAGCCATGGGCATCTCCATTAAGGGTGAATGGCCCAGGCGATCGGCACGGTTTAAGTCCTGCGACACTCCCCGATGGTGCTCCATCTTGATTTCGCCAGTTATGTCGCGAGCCCTGTTTAGAGCAGGTTGCCCGCTGGGTACACACCAGCAACGCAAAAATCAGCCTGGTTTGTTGGCTTGGGTCATCTATCTGGTTTTAATGATCAATCGGGGAGACCATCAGGATGAGCCAGAATGACCCTTTGATGGGGCGCGGAAACATATTGTCACTGGTCGCCATTGTGATCTCTTTATCGGCGCTTGGAGTTTCTGTGTTTGAAGTGACGTCAATCAAGGATCAGCAAAAAGCGAGCGTCTGGCCATATTTGGAACTCTCGCAAAGCTATTCAGGCCAAGGCTTTGAGGTCACCGTATCCAACAAAGGGATTGGGCCAGCCTTGCTCGGCGATGTTGGCTTTCTTCATAATGGTCAAAGACTACGCGATTCCGACCAGCTCGACGCTTTGATCGAACAGACGGTCGGTGCCGAGCGGGCATTTTCATACGACACTTACCGTGTGCGCGATGTTTCCAATGATGTCCTCGCGCCCGGCGAAGAAGTCGTCTTATTTGGCGTGCCTTGGACCCCCGACACGCGCGCGTTTATTGAAGGAGTTGGTGGATCGATTTCCGCCGCGGGGTGTTATTGCTCCGTCTATGATGAATGCTGGGATGTGAGTATGGGCAATTTGCCGGAACGCACAAAGGCTTGTCGATCATAAGGAAGCTTGGATCCAGGAGAATGGAGCCAATGCCAGACGCCCTAAAGCAGACCCTCCGCCTTCAACCGCTTTTCAAATCCTTCCGCTCCTTCAAAATGGTGTGCTTTAAACCCGAGCGCCTTTGCCGCCTCGCAATTCCGTTCTCGGTCATCTGTGAATATGACATGGCTCGGGTCAGGATGGCCCATGCGCTCTAGAGCGATTTCATAAATTCTCTGATCTGGTTTGACGACTTTTTCTTCTCCAGAGACAATGACGTCACGCAGCAATTTAATCATCGGAAATGCGTCAAACGTCTCTTCCGCCACTTCGGCCGGAAGATTGGACAGACCATAAAGCGGAACCCGCGCTTCTTCCAAGCGCGCCATGAGCTGCGGCATGCCGGGCACATAGCCTTCAAACATATCCAGCCACTGGCTCCGCCATGCGAGAATTTGGGATTCGTAATGCGGATATTTAGCAATCAATGGCTTCGCATTATCAGCCATAGAAACGCCGCGATCATGCTCAACATGCCAATCCATGTTGCAAACATCACGCACAAAGGTTTCAGCCTCCGCTTCGCTTTCGAAAAGCGTGCGGTACAGCTTGAGGGGCTGCCAATCGACAACCACATGTCCAAGGTCGAAGAGAACGATGCGAGCGCCCATAGACAATGAGGCTCAGCTGTTCATCTCAGACTCAGCCCTGCTTTGCTTTGAAACGAGGGTCAGTCTTGTTGATGACATAGGTCCGGCCACGGCGGCGAACGACCTTGCAGTCACGATGGCGCGACTTGAGTGCTTTGATCGAGGATTTCACTTTCATGGCTTTTGCCCAAACGTTAGAACTGTTTTCACGAAAGCGCGGGACATACACATCGGGCCCGTATGAGTCAATCACGGCTTACAGGCTGTTCCGCAAAGGGGGACAAATGATGAGCGATTTTCTGCTGAAACGTCCATTATATGGGCTTTTGGCTGGTGCAGCCCTAATGACAGCTTGCGCTTCAACCCCGCAAGATGCGCCAAATAGCGGTGATTCGACCGGTTCCAGCGCGGGTAATGTTCCGATCACCATCCCCTCCATTCCGCCTTTTGAATCCTCTGGCAATGCCAGCATGGACACTTGGCGGGACGATTTTGCCGCCCGCGCGATGGCGGCAGGACGGGATCCAGCCATTGTTCATGCAACGCTACGCAATATTTCCCCGCTCGACCTCTATCTCGGCGAAGATGCAAGCGTGGCCAAGACTGATATTGCCGACCAAGCCGAGTTTGCCAAACCGATTTGGGACTATGTCGCATCGGCCGTGACGGAGGGGCGAAAAACACGCGGCGCAGACCGACTGAGCGAATTGGTCGCCACATTCGATCGGATCGAAGCGGCTTATGGGGTCGACCGTGAGGCGATCACTGCGATTTGGGCCATGGAAACCAATCTCGGCTCCTATATCGGCAATTTCGACGCGGCCAACACGTTGGCGAATATGGCCGTTGAGGGCCGACGTCAGAGATTGGCTGAGAATGAGCTGACAGCTTTGATGAAGCTCCAAGAACGCGGCGATGTCTCACGCGAAGACTTGATCTCTGGTTGGGCCGGCGCGATGGGGCAGACGCAATTTATGCCGTCAACATTTCTCACCTATGCGGTCGATTTTGACGGTGATGGCAAAAAGGATCTCTGGAACAGTGCTCCGGATGCACTCGCTTCAGCAGCCAATTATTTGCGCGCGTCCGGTTACCAAAAAGATCAACCCTGGGGCGTTGAGGTTTTGGCGCCGAATGAGTTTGATTGGTCGCTCGCGGATGGCGAAGATCGTCGCTTAGCGACTTGGATGAGCTATGGCATCTCCCCGATTGCGGGTGGTCCGTTCACGGCGCCGGAAACGGCTTATGCGGAACTGTGGCTACCGACAGGTGCCACCGGTCCGAAATATCTCTTGTTCAAGAATTTTGACGTGTTCAAAACTTATAATCGATCCGACAGCTATGCATTCTCCGTGGGCCTGCTGACAGACGGCGTTTTAGGTCAAACCGGTCCCATTGCCGTCTGGCCCAAAGAGCTGGAGCAACTGACACGACGGGACGTTATGGTCTTGCAGTCTAATCTCAATCGACTTGGTTTTGACGCGGGCGCCGTCGATGGGATTGCTGGACGTGGCACCAAAGGCGCGCTTCGGCGTTTCCAGAAAGCCAATGACATCTCGCCCGCCGATGGCTATCCGACCTCGATTGCCTTGGAACAAGTTTTGGACGCGAGCTAAGCGAGGTCTGCGTCGGGCTCTTCATCGTCGGCTTCACCCACGCCAGGTGCAATCGCTTTCCAGGCGAAAAGCGCCATGGCGATGAGCAGGCCGACACAAATCCAAAACGGCAATGACGGATCGACAAACTCATATAGGAACAAGCCAAAAAGCGGCGTGATAATGTAGCCCATACCGTTTGCGGAAATGACCAGGCCGGCGACATTGCCTTGAAGCTGCGGCGAGACGGCGAGTGAGGCGCCACTGGAAAAGCCAGGCCGGGTTAGGCCTTGACCAATGCCGAGGAAGAATTGCGCAAAAATTAGGGTCGCGAAATCCTGCGCTGGAATGAGCAGCAATGCCCCGATCAAAAGCGGAAAGCAGCCCGTAATCATCAGCGTTTTATTTTTAAGCTGTAGCCGCGGAATCAGAACCAGCTGAGCTGTCATCACGGCCATGGCACCAACCATAAAGGCCGGACCGGTATATTTCGCCGCGTCTGCGCCGGTCACGTCAAGCTTATCCATCACGGCAAAGACAAAGACTTGAGTCAGGATCCCCGTGACGAGAGACAGCGTCACCGCATAGGCCAGAAATGGCAAAACATTGCGTGAGCGCCAAAGGCCAATGGCGCCGGGTATAGCTTCAATCTTGGTCGCATCCTGAACCGGTTGGCGGTTCTCGGGTAGAAAATTCCAAAGCAAGATCGACATCACGCCCGCCATCACGCAGGTGATAAGCATCGGGCTTAGCAGGCCGAAATTAGCCACCAGAACAGCGGCGAAGGCAGGCCCCACAACGGTGCCGAAACTAAAGCCGGATGTCACAAAAGCGATTTCGCTTTGCCGTTCGTTTGGATGGGTGCGGTCCGCGACATAAGCTTGGGCGGATGGGCTCGAGCCCGAGCCGATCAATCCGAATACAGATCGCGACAGCGCTAAGCAGGCAAAAATCGCAAATGGCGCCGTGATCCAAGCCGAGAGTGCTGCCCATGAGGAGAGCAGAAGCAAAAACATTGAAAGCGAATATCCGGCCAAGCCGAACGATGCGATCCGGCGGCGGCCATAGCGATTCGAACGTTTTCCCCAGAACGGTGAGGACAAAGACCAACACAGCGCCGATAATGAGAAGATCGCCCCCGCCATCCAGTCGGGTAGCTCTAAAGTTCGCGTGAGCGGCGGGATCACAGCGGCGATGAGCATCGTATTGCCAGCGCCAATCGCCATCAGCGAAAAGAATAGCAGGAAGAATGCCCCGCGCCGATTGGGTTGGTCTTCTATATCTGGAGAGGGAGAGTCCGCAGCCATTCGCCCTCTTTGAGCGCATGGCTGACAAAATCAAGACTTCTCGTCGCGCCGACACCGTTTGCAACCGGTTCGAAAGGAAATTCTGACACGGTGCGATCAGATTTATGAGGGCTCAGGCCAAAATGCTTCAATTGATCGGGTTCATCCTTGTCCTGTGCATCGTCTCGGGGGCACTGCTGATCAGCGGCGGTCCGGCTGTGTTTGCGGCTCTACCCTTCGAGCTCGCGCTCATCGGCGGCGCCGCCATCGGCACTGTGATGATTGGCAATTCGACCCCTGTCGCCAAAGCCGCTTTTCTTGGTTTTGGTCGTGCTTTGCGCGGACCGAAATGGTCGAAAACCGATTATGCCGGATTGCTAACATTGATGCATGAACTGACACGCCGGGCCCATCGCGGTGGCATTGTCGCGATTGAACGCGATATTGAAGCCCCAGAACAATCCGAGCTGTTCGCGACTCTGCCGCGCTTACAACAAGATAAGCAGGCCCTGGGCCTCATTTGCGATAGTTTCCGCTTAATCGCGCTGGATCCAGCTATGCGCAATCAATCCGTGACCTACCTGCAAGATACGGTTGGCGAGATTGTGGAAGACAAACAACGTGCTGTTGGAGCCCTCCAAACGTTGGCGGACGCGCTTCCAGCTTTAGGCATTGTGGCCGCGGTGCTTGGCATCATCAAAACCATGGCCATGATCGACCAATCGACTGCGGTCTTAGGCGAGATGATTGCAGCGGCGCTACTCGGCACGTTTCTAGGCGTCTTCCTCGCCTATGGCCTGGTCGGTCCAATGGCCAATCGATTTGGCCAGATCATTGAAGAAGACGCCGTCTATCTCGACACGATTGCTCGGATCATATCCTCCTATACGCAAGATCTTGCCCCGCGGACCGCAATCGAAATGGCCCGTGCGGCCCTGCCCGCGCATATTCGGCCTGAGATCAAAGATCTGGACGCACGTTTGAAAGTGGTGCGCCTTCAGCAAGGTCAGCTGGCGGCCTAATTTGACTTAATCCGGCCCGAAAATTTTATCGATCAACTTAAAAGCAAAAAAAGCCACTGAGCCTATAGTGACAGGTGAAACTCGGTGGAGAATGTCGTGATCTTGTTGATGAAATCTGACGCGCCGTCTGGCGAAGGCCAGTCCTGGCAGGCCCAATTGCCGACAAGTTTGGTCAAAGGTCTTTGCGGAATCATTGCAATTATCGTTGCGATCAAAGCGGCAGGCTATACACCGGATGAGCCGCAAGTATTTCTGCATCAAGAACACTTTTTTCGAGTCCTTGCCTTCGCAGCGTTAACCATATGGACGGCCCTCGCCATTGGGCATCAGCGCCGTGGTGCGGCTGCAATGATCACGCTCAGCTTCGCCGTTTTTGTGGAATTGTTTCTCATTCCAGCCCGTGACGCAGGCGTGCCCAGCATAATTGCCGCCAATCTTGGCATCGTTCTCGCCTGGTCGGCGTTGCAACTATACTGTGTGTCTCAAGACGAGGCCCCGCAAAGCTAAACTGCATTCGTTGCGATCAAACCACTAGTAATCAGGTCCAGACCACCCTACTCTGTTTACGCAGTTCAATGGGGAGTTTGGGCTTGTCGCGATTTGAAGATCTCGTTTCCACTGTAGCGCATTACCAAGCCTTAGCAGCGGAAAACTATTCGCGTGTGCGAACATTGGCGGAAGAATTACGCGCGGGTTTGTGTGCGCATATCGGATCCACGGATGGCGTCTACGTACGTTTAGTACCTCCAGCCGGTGCGTTCGAAGCCAAAGACTATGGCGATCAAGCGTTCTCCGTTCCGCCAAAGGGTTTCCGCCCGTTAGGCGCGATCCTGTTCGGGTTAGCGGTGCGGGTTTCAATGGGAACCGATTGGATGCGGGTGACGATTGAATGCCACAAAATCGGCGACGATTTCATCGCACGGATAGTCGGTGGCGAAGAATATCGTCTGTCGATTCCGCTCAAAGACAATGACCCTGAACCCTTTTATGACCACATTTATGATCATGTCCTAGACTGGTTCAAAACTCAGATCGAACGCTATGAGGCGGGCGAATATGGTGGTCGCGAGATCGGCTTTGATTTCTCACGCAATCAAGACGAGACCTTGGCCTAGGCCAGGCGTGAAGGGCTGATTGATGGACGTTGGACTTCTCCTCGCAGGCGGCGCCGGACAAGGCGTGATCTTCGCTTGCGCCCTGATCGGGGCATTGGGAGTTGGCGCGCAATGGCTGGCCTGGCGTTTACAGGCCCCAGCCATTGTATTGATGTCGCTTGCCGGTTTGGCGGTGGGACCACTTTGGTCCGTCGCATTCGGCGAACCCTTGCTCAGCCCGCAAGCAACCTTTGGCGATGTCTTCCGGCCCATTGTTTCACTCGCCGTTGCGGTGATCCTGTTTGAAGGCGGCTTGGTTCTCAAATTTGAAAATTTGCGGGAGGCCGGCGCATCCGTTCGAAGAATGATTTTCGTCGGTGGCCCCCTGGCTTGGCTATTGGGCACGTTCGCAGCGCGCTATGCCGCGGGCCTCCAGTCGGCGAGTGCTGTGGTTTTCGCAGGCGTTATGGTGGTCACAGGACCGACCGTGATCATTCCACTTCTCCGCCAGTCAAAGCTTGGTGGTCGGCCCGCGCAATTCCTCAAATGGGAAGGCATTGTCAACGATCCGATTGGCGCCTTGTTTGCGGTCGCCGCGTTTGAGTTCATTCGCGTGGCTTCTCAAGGCCAAAGCCTATTTGGCGCAGGTCTTTGGATCATTATGGCGGCCTGTTACGGGATCATCCTGGGACTCGTTTTTGGCTGGCTGATTGCCAAAGCGTTTCGTGAAGGATGGGCACCCGAATATCTCAAAGCGCCGCTTATTCTGGCCTCTATCATCCTCTGCTACACCCTGGCTGAGATGTTTCAGAAGGAGATCGGCCTGGTCGCGGTGACGGCTTATGGCATGACACTCGGCAACTCCAAACTGGCAGGCTTGACCGAGTTGCAAAAGTTCAAAGAAGACATCGCCATTCTGCTTGTTTCGGGTGTTTTCGTGATGCTCACCGCCGACTTGACGCCAGCCATCATCTCACAAGCGATCAATCTCAACACACTGGCCTTCTTACTATGTATGCTATTCGTCGTGCGGCCGCTCTCTGTGTGGATCGCAACCTATGGAACGCTCTCCCGCAAGGAGGCCATTCTCCTGGGCTGGATTGCTCCACGCGGGATTGTTGCTGTCGCTGTGTCCGGACTGTTTGGGTCTTTATTGGTTGATCTGTCTCGTGAAGGTCGGTTCTTTTTCTCAGGCGCAGATCAAATTACGCCGCTCGCCTTTGCAATGGTCTTCACCACGGTTGTCATGCATGGCTTTACCATCGGCCCGCTCTCGCGCGCGCTTGGCCTGGCCCGCAAAGAGAAACCTGGCGTATTGATCGTTGGAGCCAATGCGTGGAGCGTCCAATTTGCCCAAGCGCTCGAGCAAAGCGGCATAGAAGTCATCGTAGCTGACAGCAATTATCGACGATTGAAATCATCACGCGATGCGGGTCTCGATATATTTATGGGTGAGGTCCTCTCAGAAGACGCTGAGATTAAACTCGACCACGCACGGTTCTCAACGGTCATCGCGCTTTCAACCAATGATTCCTATAATGCGCTCGTATGTAGCCATTTTGCGCCGGAAGTCGGCCGGCATATGGTCTATCAATTGTCGATCAATGACGATGAAGAAAATGACGATCGCGGCCTAAGCTCCAACGCTCGTGGCCGGACGCTCATACGCCGAGGGCGGACATATGACAGCTTGATACGCGATCAATATCGCGGCTGGGAATTCGCTCGAACACGGCTCACCGATAAATACTCGCTCGAACAATTCCGAGCTGATCGGCCTGGCGCTGATATTGTCGCAGAGATCCGCGCGGATGGAACGCTGGTTCTGATCGGTCCCAATCGCGAACCGCGCGGCGGCGAAGGGACGAGTCTGATCAGTTTCTCTCCGGAGAAGCGGGACGAGCCAAAACCCCAAGCCGAGATGGCCCCGGCTTAAGCGGTCACCACCGCGTGTAAATCGCGACCATTTTTGCGTAACCAAGCACGCTCTTTTTTCCATTCTGGACGGCACTTTGAAACATGGCCCCAAAAAGCCGGACTATGATTCATTTCCAATAAATGAGCGCATTCATGTGCGGCGACGTATTCGAGCACCTCTGGAGGGGCCATAATTAGTCGCCAGGAAAACGCCAATCGACCGTCCGAAGTACACGACCCCCAACGCGACCGCGTATCTTTGACCGTGACCCGCCGCGCTTCGACGCCCAACTGCTCGCAATAGCGAATCACGGCGTCCGACAGGTCTTGTTTGGCGGTTTTGCGCAAAAACCTTTCTACGCGTTTTCCCGTTGTCTCAATTTCGCCTGGCACACGAAGTGTTTGTGGTGCACCGGCTTCCAATATTGCCGTCCGTCCAGGCCCATCGAGAGAGATAAGGCAGGCCTCGCCCCGAAGCATGAATTCTGCGTCTGGCTGCAGCACTAATTGCGTCGGAAGCGCCTGTAAGTGCTGGGCGATCCAGTCGATGCGATCCCTTGCAAAGGCAGCAGCTTCGCCGATTTTTTTCTTACTCGGTGCGACCGCGACTGCCTCGCGATTACGTTCATCCAAACGCAGGATCAAACGGCGCGCTTTTGGGTTCACTTCCAAGCGAACATTAATCGATTCACCGGATTTTGTTACCAGTGCCATCTTGTCGCCTTTATCGATAATCATTAAATACGTCTCGACATCTATGTGCCATAAGCCTATCGGAAACCGCCTAAAAGGGGAATCGACCATGAAGAAATTAATGTTTGGTGCGGCTGGGATCGCGTTGCTCGCTGCTTGCGGCGGCGACAATACCGCCTCTAGTGAAGTTACAATTGCCGAACCCGTCCTGAAAGAACTCAGCGTCCGCGCTGGTGATCCAGCGGAAGCCGCGGATGCGCTCGCCGCCATGTCACTAACCGACAGCGGTAGCGGCGTGCTCTCTTTTGCGGGCAGCACCACTGACGGCGCAACAGCGACGTTTACGGACCTGACCATCACGGGCGAAGACGCTGTGAAAGTCGGTTCGCTCGTCTTTGAAGGTCTGGATATGGAAAACGGCCAGGCGAATTTCGGTAAGATGAGCCTAAATGACATTTCCATTGGCGATGATGAAGAAGACGTCGATGTGAAGCTCGGCTCGATTGAGTTGATCAATCCTTCTCCGGAACTGGCCGCTTGGCTTGCGGGCAGCCTGAACGGCCAAGAAGTGCCATTCCCAGCAGCGGACAAAATCGTCTTCGACAGCTGGTCAATGAACGGCCTGACCGGAGATTTTGCTGACACGGACGCCGAAGGAACGTTCGGCATCGAGAAAATTGAAATCCGAGACATGGTTGACCTGAAAGCGGCAAAAGCCGTGATTAGCGGTCTGACATTGAATGGCAGCGACAATGAAGAAGGTATCGACTTCGACATGCGTCTCGGCAGCGTCACAGCGACCAATGTCGACGCGAAATTCGTCCAAGCCATTCAAGAGAACGCGGATGATGAGGAAGCCATGATGTCTGCCATCATGAACCTTGCTTACGACAACCCAATGGAACCTGGCTATGATGCCTTCACGCTCGACGATCTTGCGATCGATGTTGCGGGCGCCTCATTCGCCATCCCAAGCGTCGTCGCGGGGGTCGAGCGCAATGCAGCCGGCCAACCGGTGAAATTTATAACTGAACCTTACTCTATGACGCTGAAAGCGGATGCCGCTGGCGGTGTTGTTGGCAAGCAATTGCTGCAAGGTCTCAGCGTGGTCGGATATGAAGAACTTGAGCTGAAAGGCGCAAGCGTGGCCACTTATGACCCAGACACGGACATTGTCGAGTTTGACGCCGGAGCCAACTATCTTGAGCTCGTCGATGGCGCCAAATTCAGCATGGGCGGCAAAATCGAGGGCTATAGCTCTTACGCTCAAGAAGTCGCCACGGCGTTCGACTTTGAAGACCTGGCCGCAGGTGGCGAACCAGATCCAATGGCAATGACCAATGCGATGGGTAAGCTGACCTTCCACAATTTTGAGTTTTCAATTGCTGACGACTCTCTCCTCGATCGCGCCTTCAATGCTGCGGCGACGGCACAGGGTGCGGACCCAACTGAGTTGAAGTCTCAAATCGGCATGGGCTTGGCAATGGCGCCAATGATGGCGCAAGGCTCGGGCGTCGACATGGCCCTGGTCACCGAAGCGACCACAGCGCTGTCCAGCTTCATCAATGATGGTGGCACGCTCACGCTTAAGCTTGATCCAGCCACCCCATTGTCAGTCGCGTCGATCATGGAAAACCCAGACCCAGCCGCGTACACCAAGGACGCGCTTGGCTTCTCGGCAACGCAAAAATAAGCCGAATACAAGCTTCAAAATCGATAAGAGCGCGCGGTGCGAAAGCATCGCGCGCTTTTCTTTACAACTTAAAGCACGCATACTCTCAAAATGAGATTGGCATTTTTTGGTGATGTGGTCGGTAAGCCCGGCCGACAAGCGGTGAGAGATCATTTGCCGGACGTGCGCAATGCGCTGAACTTAGACTTTGCCGTCGTCAATGCCGAAAACGCGGCGGGCGGTTTTGGATTGACTGAAAATATTGCCAATGAGTTCTTCAATGCTGGCGCCGATTGTCTGACCCTTGGTGATCACGCTTGGGACCAACGCGAGGCCCTGACCTATATTCAGCGAGAACCGCGCTTGCTCCGCCCCCTCAACTATCCTGAAGCAGCAAACGCACCCGGCAAAGGCGCGCATCTATTCGTCCTGCCAGACGGACGCAGAGTCGGGGTCATCCAGGCGCAAGGCACCGTGTTTATGAAACAATTGCTCGACAATCCATTTGGTGCAGTCGACCACGCGCTCGACGACATGCCGCTCGGTGTGGTCGCGGACGCGGTGATTGTGGATATGCATTGCGAAGCAACATCAGAGAAGATGGCGATGGGGCATCATTGTGACGGTCGCGCCAGCGTGGTGGTGGGCAGTCATACGCATGTGCCAACCGCCGATCATATGATCCTTTCCGGCGGCACCGCGTATCAAAGCGATGCGGGCATGTGCGGTGACTATGACAGCGTCATCGGCATGAAGAAGGACAATTCTCTCCGCCGGTTCGCCACACAATTGCCTGGCCAACGCTATGAACCCGCACTTGGTGAGGGGACATTGTGCGGTCTATTCGTCGAGACAGATGACACGACCGGTTTGTCAGTACGATGTGAGCCGATCAGAGTTGGTGGACAGCTGTCTGAAATGTTGCCGACCGTCTAAACTTCAACTTGCCAATACAATGACGATCTGTATTCCCTGATTTCGGGAGAATTGGGGATATTATGGACGTCAAAACAGACGAAAGCGTTGCCTCTAACCTTTCGCAATCCACCGTCGAAGCTGCGCCCGGCGCGAATAAACACGCTTACCTAGAAGGCCCTCGATCCGTTACAGGTTTAAGCCGATGGGCCGTATATGGCCTCTTCGCATTCATGATTGCGGAGTTCATTTGGATCTTAATCTCAGCATTATTGATTTGGCTTTACATGCCTTCGACCATCATCCCGTTCTCTCAAGAGCAATTGGTGATGATTGATTATTTCATCATTGCGATGGGCCTGATCCACACAGCGCTGTTTTGGATGACAGTTGTGTTTGTGGCGCGGGTCACATACCGAGCGATGAGGAACCTACATACGATCGGCAGCAAATTTCCTGAAATGTCTCCGGCCTGGGCGGTCGGTTGGTATTTCATTCCGATCGCCAATTTATGGCAGCCTGCAAAGGGGATGAGCCAGATTTATAACGGGACGTTCGCTGCCGTGGGTGAAACGGTTCCCGGAGAATCCCGCATCGCGATTTGGTGGACTTGCTGGCTCCTGGGCAACATCATCGCAAACGTCGCTATTCGCATATCCGGATTTGATAATATGGGCGCTGGCATTCCGAGTTTCTCATTCGACATCGCGTCTTCAGTCTTTGGTGCGCTCAGCGCATGGGCGCTGATCAGATTGATCCGTCCGATCGCGGAGAAACAAGAACTTCTGAAACATGGCGGGGTCGCGCGAGTCTTCGACTGATCGCACTGTGCCCTTTGATCTCTGTGGCAAGCTGCGGTAAGCAGCCGTCACGAAGTATTCACTGCAGGAGCCCCCATGGCTGGCCATAGTAAATGGGCAAATATTCAGCACCGAAAAGGTGCTCAAGATAAAAAGCGCGCGGCCTTGTTCTCGCGCCTCTCGAAAGAGATCACCATTGCGTCAAAAATGGGTGGCCCGGATCCAGATGGCAATCCACGCTTGCGCTTGGCCATTGCCAATGCGCGCGGTCAATCCATGCCGAAGGACAATATCAAGCGCGCGGTCGATAAAGGACAAGGTGGCGGCGGCGAAGACTATGTCGACATTCGCTATGAAGGCTTCGGGCCTGGCGGCGTCGGCATTATTGTCGAAGCCTCAACGGACAATAAAAACCGCGCGGCAAGCGAGATCCGCACAGCGTTTTCAAAGAATGGCGGCAATCTGGGTGAAACGGGCTCAGTTTCATTCGGTTTCGAAAATGTCGGCGAAATCCAATTCCCGATCGAAGCGGGCGACGAAGACACGATCATGGAGGCTGCACTTGAGGCAGGCGCCAGCGATGTCGAAAGCGACGAAGATGGACACTTCATCTATACCGAACGCGAAGACCTGTCAGAAGTCGCGAAAGCGCTTGAGGGTAAGTTTGGGGAGGTCGAAGCAAAGTCGACCAAGCTGATCTGGAAAGCGCAAAACAATGTGCCGATCGAGGGTGACGATGCCGACAAACTTATGCGTTTGCTGGACGTTCTCGACGACCTCGATGATGTCGCCAATATTTATGACAATTCAGAACTGTCTGCTGAAGAAATAGAACGTCTCGCCGGATAGGTGACGTATTCTGATCACGCCGGAACAAAAAACTGTGAGAACTGAAATCAGGGCTCGCAATTAACCTTTTGAGTCGTCATATGCCTGTCATCGCACGATACGAATTTTTGGGACCGCGCAGATGAAACTGAATCATCCTTTCTCTATCGCTATGATCGCAGGCGGCTTGGCCACGATGGCCTCTTTTGTGATGAGCGCTGGCGCCGAAAATGGACCGGACGTTGCCACCAGCAATGCGAACATTGAAACCGCTATTTTTGCAGGCGGTTGCTTTTGGTGCGTTGAGAGTGATTTCGATAAGGTGGATGGCGTGCTCGAAACCGTATCGGGCTACACCGCCGGGAATAGCACGAATCCAACTTATAAGACCCACACCAAGCAAGGCCATCTAGAAGCCGTGCGCGTGGTCTATGACTCGTCGAAAGTTGAGTATGGCGAACTGGTCCACTATTTCATGCGCCACATTGATCCCACTGATGATGGCGGCCAATTCTGTGATCGTGGTAACTCCTATCGTACAGCCGTGTTTGTTGATAATGCCGACGAACGTGCCGAAGTCGAAGCGCAATTTGAAGCGATCAATCAAGCGGGCATTCTTGCGGCCCCAATCGTTACGCGTGTCCTAGACGAGACCGAATTCTACGAAGCCGAAGGCTATCACCAAAACTATTACCAGAAGAACCCAGCACGCTATAAATTGTACCGGGTTGGCTGCGGCCGCGATAAGCGCGTGGCCAAAGTCTGGGAAAATGCCGGTAGCAGTTAAGCCTCGCTGATCGGGCCCTCGCCCCATAAACTGATGAACTCAGAGCTTGCAGAGCCGGGTCGTAAGGCCCAAATAGGCCGCGAGCGCAATAAGGAATGCACGATATGAGCGAAGGTACAACATCGCCTCACATTATGGATGGGTCTGATCAGGCCTTTATGACGGACGTCATCGAAGCCTCGAACGAGCAACCGGTACTGGTGGATTTCTGGGCGCCATGGTGCGGACCTTGCCGCACGCTAACGCCGACGCTTGAGAAAGTGGTCGGCGAGAAGAATGGCAAAGTTAAACTCGTCAAAATCAATACCGAAGAGCATCCAGGTGTTGCCGGGCAAATGGGCGTACGCTCGATTCCGTCAGTGTTTGCGTTTGACAAAGGCCGCCCTGTAAATGGCTTCCAAGGCGCGCTGCCGGAAAGCCAAGTGCGCCAATTCATCGAATCGATCCTCGGCGGTACGGATGACGCTAAACAGCTGCAAGAAGCGCTGGAACAGGCTGAAGCGGCGGCGCAAGCAGGCGATATCGCAACCGCCGCACAGCTATATGGCGCGGTGATGAATGCCGATCCCGAGAATGCCGCAGCCATTGCCGGCCTCGCGCGCTGTTATCTCGCCAATGGTGATCATGAACAAGCAAAACAGATCCTCGACACGGTACCGGAGTCGAAAATCAATGACTCAGCCGTTCGCTCTGTACGCACGGCGCTGGACCTGATGGCAGAGGCGCCGCTCGACGAAGACTTAGCCACAGCCAAGGAAACCGTCGCCGCCAATCCTGAAAATCACGAGGCCCGATTTGAGCTGGCCGAAAAGCTGATTGGACAAGGTAAGAACAAGGATGCGGCGGAGCATTTATTGGGCATTCTTAGCGACGATTTGGAGTGGGAAGACGGCAAAGCCAAAGCCAAATTGCTCGAAATCTTCGAAGCGGCAGGTCCCAAAGATCCGGTTACGGTCGAAGGTCGACGGCGACTGGGCTCACTCATGTTTGCATAAATTTGACCAGACGAGACTCGCCTGTTCGCCGTTTCACTCCATTTTATGGTAAGACACGGGAAAATGGGAGTCAGCGTGCCACACGAGACCTATCGAAAACCCTCGGATTTACCAGAGACCATTCCGATTTTCCCCCTTTCGGGCGTTCTTCTGTTTCCGCGTTGGTCTTTGCCGCTGAATATTTTTGAGCCGCGCTATTTGAATATGATTGATGATGCCATGTCGGGCAGTCGGCTGATAGGTATGATCCAGTCACAAGGCGATGATCGCGTCCACCCAAGCCTGGCCAATACGGGCTGCGCCGGACGTATCACATCTTATTCTGAAACAGACGATGGCCGCTATCTGATCTCCCTCACCGGCATTTGCCGGTTTGGCATAGAGGCGGAGCTTCAAGTCGAGACGCCTTATCGACGCGTGAAACCAGATTGGCAGGCCTTCGTGCATGATTTGGTCTCACCGCCAGAGAGCAGCCTCCCGGAGCGCTTGAAATTGGTGAACTCGTTGAAACGCTACACCCAGATCAATTCAATGGAAGTCGATTGGGAAGCGGTAGAGCACGCGCCGATGGAGACCCTGATCAACGCGCTATGCGCTGGCTGTCCGTTCGGCACCCAGGAAAAACAAGCGCTCCTTGAAGCCTCAAGCGTTGCCGAACGGGCGCAGACCCTAATCACTTTGCTTGACATGGACGTGCCGGGCGATGACAGCTCGACCTTGCAATGACCGAAGATACACAAGCCCCAACAACCAGCCCCTGCGGCGTCAATCCCCGCCTGCTCGAAGTGCTGATCTGCCCCGTCACCGGTGGCCCGCTCATGTTCGATAAGGAGGCTTGTGAGCTGGTCTCTAAGAAAGCGAAACTCGCCTTTCCGATCCGCGATGGATTGCCGATTTTGCTAGAATCCGAAGCGCGTGACTTAGAGGCGCCGACCGCATGACTCAGCGCGTTTGGCCGACGGAGCTGCGCTTTTCCAAGAGCGCTAAGGCTTTGACCATCGCTTATGATGATGGGAAGCGCTTCACGCTCCCGTACAAAACGCTGCGCTTGGAGAGCCCATCGGCTGAAGTGCAAGGTCATGGCAATGGCCCCAAGCCTCCGCCGCCCATTATCAGCCCTGATTTGGATGTTGAGAAAGCCGATGAGGTTGGCCGCTATGCGGTGCGGATCCACTTCAGCGATGGGCATTCTAGCGGTTTATACACCTGGGCTTATTTGCGACAGCTCGGCGAAGCTAGCGCCGCAGCCTAATCATGCCTATATGGCTTCAGCACAGAGGCTGGAGCGTTCGAGGACGGTCAGCTATCCGCCGACCTTAAGTTCCGTCAGGGAACTGGCTCTGGACTGGACCGTGGTCCTATCTAACCGGTGCCCACCTAGTCTCTAGGTCGACGGGATACGAGTACCCGAGACGGCGCTTTCGGTCCTGTGCGCCTATAGGATCGACATGTTTCCACGGCACCGAGCGAGACCCGATCAGTGGCTAAGAAGGCGATCGTCCGCGAGAAGCTCGTAAATCTCCAATGCCCGCGCATAGTCGTCCGCAAGCGAGGCTGGCACCTCTGGAAGATCCCCTGGCGGCGGGCCGAACCCTTTTGAACGCCAGACCGCATCATACCAATGCGGCGCCCAGACGCCATCTTCGGGTTTCGGTCCGGACGACCAGGACAGCATTGCATCATCCCATTCAATCCCAAGCGCATCACATAAGGATCGAAGCATCTGTTCGGGATTGTGCAATATGTCATCACTATCGATCACCAGAGGTGTTTGATCCTCCATTTCCATTGCGGATTCGAACAGGCTTAGCTGCTGTGGGAAACCAATCGCGGATAAGCTGACCCTCTCCATTTTCCGTGCATAGGATGCCATCACCCTGGCCGGATGCCGGATCAAAAACAGGTTTCGGCAATCCTGCATCCAAGATCGTGGAAGCGCTGGAACCATGTGGTGCGTCATGTGCTTTTGGAAGAATATGGGCGGGTCGCTCTCGGACGGACATGTCAAATCAGCGACAATCTCGATTGGATTCGTGCTCTGAGCGTCAAAGATCTGGTCCGACATGGGATGTCGCAAGCCCGTATTCTTAAGATAGGCAGCGTAGAAGGGTTCATCCACGCATTCTGTGTCTGAGCGCGCGCCGAAACTGCGCATCATGGTCGTCGACATGTTGCGCGGGCCCGACCACATCGCGATCCTCAAACACGGGTCGGTCATGTGATCGGCGTCAGCTTTGTTTCGATCAGCTTTTGATAGAGGTCTGACAATCGCTGAGTGATGGGGCCGTCTAGGCTCGACAAGACCCGTCCATCGACTTCGCGCACCGGCGTCGTGCCTGCGAACGTGCCCGTGATAAAGGCTTCGTCTGCTGAATAAACATCGAATAAGGAGAAGCGCTTTTCATATACTGGAATGCCATTCTCCCGACAGACCTGAATAATATTGCCGCGCGTAATTCCACCCAAACAATAATCAGGCGGCGACGTCCAAACTTCACCGTCTCGGACGATGAAGAAATGCGTTGAGTTACAGGTCGCCACAAAGCCATCAGGATCCAACATTAGAGCTTCGTCCGCCCCGGCTTTGTCAGCTTGTATACAAGCCAGAATACAATTCAGCTTGGAGTGCGAGTTGAGCTTTTGATCCTGCTCCGCCGGTCCGGTGCGACGGATATGGGCGGTGAACAATGACACGCCCTTGGCACGGATTTCGGGCACAGGAGCCTTATATTCTGGGATGATCACGACGGTCGGCGGCGTGATGGTAAAGCGTGGGCCTTGATAGGGCGTTTTCTTAATCCCGCGCGTCACCATTAAGCGGATGTGCACGCCATCCGTCATGCCCTGCGCTTTTAAACAATCAAACAATTGTTGGCTCAGCTCTGTCGGCGTGAGGCCAATGTCCATATCGATCGTCTTAGCGCCCGCATAGAGCCGCTTCATGTGCGCATCTAAGAAGGCCACGCCGCCATTATACACGCGCAGGCCTTCCCACACACCGTCGCCGAGCAAATAACCGCTCTCGAAGACGGAGACCGTGGCCTCATCTCTGTGTTTTAGGACGCCATTGACGGAGACTTGGATGTCAGCATTGCGCGCATCATAGACAAAATCATGCACGCCATGCGCATCATCGATCATATTTAGCCTCCAACGCGCCGCTCTTGACCTTCCCAATAGGGTTCCCGCAAATCCTTGCGGAGGATCTTCCCGGATGGATTGCGTGGCAAAGCATCAATCTGGTCAACAGATTTCGGACATTTATAGCCTGCAATCCGTTCACGTGCCCAAGCAATGATACTTTCAGCGGTTGGATTGGTGCCTTCTTTCGGCACAATGATCGCTTTCACCGCCTCGCCCCATTTCTCATCCGGAATGCCGATCACGGCCACGTCCGCGACATCAGGGTGCCCGAAAATCGCATTCTCAACTTCGGCCGGATATACGTTTTCACCACCCGAAACGATCATGTCTTTGACGCGGTCATGGATGAATAAGAAACCGTCTTCGTCAAAGTAGCCAGCATCTCCGGTATGGAAGAAGTCATTCCGAATAGCGTCTTCAGTGGCTTCAGGACGGTTCCAATAGCCTTTCATAACAAAACCCGATTGGATGACGATTTCGCCCACTTCGCCGGTTGGCACGGGGTCACCTTTGGCGTCGACACAGCGGACTATCGTCGCCGGATATGGCACCCCGCACGAACGGAGCTTACCCCAGCTTGGATCATGCGCTTCCGGCGGCAAATAAGTCCCGCCACCCACCGTTTCGGTCAGGCCATAGAGCTGGGTGAACTTGGCGCCCATAACCTCGACCGCCAGGGTCAGCAGGTCTTCGGTGATCGGTGATGCGCCATAGAAAACTTGCTGCAGGGACGAATAATCGCGGTCGCGGAAATCCGGCATTTGTGACAACATCAATATCACCGCTGGCACCCAGAACGCATGGTTGATTTTCTGCGTTTCGATCAGGTCAAGGATTTCCGCTGGATTGATCTCTGGCAGAACCACCGATCGCGACCCTTGAGCCGTCGCGACCATGCCAGCATTCACGCCCGCCACATGGAAGAGCGGCATCGCGTTCATCACCGTATCACCAGCTTCGTAGCTCGCCCAATCCAGGCGCCCAGCCTGTTCTAGAAAAGAACGATAATTGGCATTGGTCAGCATCACACCCTTTGGCAGACCCGTCGTGCCAGATGTGTAGAGCTGAATAACATCATCATCGTCTTGCGTTTCGATACCTGGCGCACGGTCATCCTGGGTATCTCGCCAGGCGGTATAATCTGGTAAATTCGCGTGGTCGCCACCAATCGTGATGACATGTTCAAGATGCGGACACTCATCTTTGATTTGTTCAATCATCTCGATCCATTCGGGACCGACAAAAAGGACCCGAACTTGTGCGTCCGATAAAATGAACTGAACCTCAGGCGCCGCGAGCCGCGTATTCACGCCGTTCATCACGGCGCGAATTTTGGCGCAGCCATACATCATCTCATAGTAGACAGCTGTATTCTTTGCCAAATAGCCGACCCGTTGGTCTGCCGTGACTCCGAGCGCGGCAAGTCCGTTTGCAACTTGATTTGCACGCGAATTAAGCTGCGCAAATGTGGTCTCTTCGCCTTGAAACCAAAACGCCACTTCATCCGGGCGCAATTCGCTTTGTACGCGGGGAATGTCCGCGACGTGCGGCATCGAATTGGTGTCCAACATTTGTGGCGCTCCTCGGTAAGTTTTGTGTTTCTTTTGGTTTTAGGGGACAATCGGCACTTGGAAAGCCCAAACGAACACGGTTAGGCTGAGAAATTCGTCTGGGGAGGCAAATAAGATGGCAAACGCGCAAAGCATTATTCTTCATCAATTCGATCGTTCGCCCTATTCGGAGAAGATCCGATTGGCGCTGAGGATGAAGAATTTGGGCTGGGCGTCGGTCGAAATTCCATCAATTATGCCGAAACCCGATCTGACGCCTTTGACGGGCGGTTATCGCCGTACACCGGTCATGCAAATCGGCGCCGATATTTTCTGCGATACCTCAATCATGCTGACTGAACTCGAGAAACGGTTTCAGATCCCAGCATTGAACCTTCCCGGCCACGAAGGCTTGGCAAAAATGGTGGCCGCTTGGACGGACGGCAAATGGTTCCAGACCAGTGTGGCCGTCATTTTCGGGGCGATTGGCGAGCATATGCCAAAAGAGTTTATCGACGATCGGACGAAGATGTCCGGTCGTCCCTTTGATACGGAAGCGATGAAGGCCGCCGCCCCGATCATGAGGGACCAGTGGCTCGCTCAATTGCTATGGATTGAGGAACGGCTCTCCGGCGGACGTCTCGCAGGTACGGGCGATTGGCTGGTCGGGACCAAACCCGGCATGGTCGATGTCCATGCCTTCATGAATCCATGGTTTGTGGAGAAGAATATTCCAGACTTTCTCGAGACCTGTTTCGAAAAAACGCCGCTGACCAAGGACTGGTATCACCGTCTCAAAGAGTTCAAGGGCCAAGACCCCGAGGAAATTAGTGGCGAGGACGCCATACAAATCGCGCATGCCGCTGCACCCCGCTTGAAACCCGCCTCGACCGCAGGCGACCTGCGCGACTTTGAGCCAGGCGCCAGGGTCGCGATCGCCCCGGACGATTACGCCAAAGACTGGGTCGAGGGTGATCTCGTCATCGCCAATTCAGAGCGTGTCATCATCGCCCGCCAGGATGAACGTGCAGACAATCTGCACATTCACTTCCCACGGGTCGGCTACGTGTTGCGCAGCGCATAGTCAGCGATTTTCGCTTCGGGTTGATCGCCTGCAATCAACGTATCAGCGAAATAGTGGTTGCGGTCGCGGTGGCCTGCTTCATCCTCGCGGACCGCGATCACGACGTCACGGAGCCGAGCATTGGCGGGTAAATCCCAATAATCGATCGCAATTTGCGGGGCGGGTCCGTTCTCAAGCCGCCCGGCATCAATCTCTTTCAGATAATGCGTATAGCTGGTGACCGCCTCTTCCTCGAAATAGCCGATAACTCGGTGTGCGGTTTTCGGGGCGAACAGGTAGAGGAAGAAGTAGAAATTGTAGAAGATCGCTTGCGCGACCATAATTAGCCCGCGTTCAAACAATGTCGGTTGAGCCACCTGAATAAAGGTCATCAAGTGCATGCGCTCATTTTCAGCTTCGTCTAAGAGCTCCTTGATCCAGCCTTGATCGTCTCGCATTCTTCGGACGGCGCGCAAATGCTGGAGCAAGCCTGCGACCATGCCTGGAACAGCGGCCACAGTCTCCAATACGACGGCGCGATGGCCATAGCGTTTGCGAAAGAAAAGATCGGCGAAAAAGCGCAGGAATTTCACGAATGTGAACGCAATTCGATCCCGTAACCCTTCCGGTTTCCGGTGCGGTTCATCAAAGTCCATTTCTGCTCTCCTTGGCTGCTACCTGATAGGTAACCATCCATAGGTGTGAGCGGATAGGCAGGATTGACGCGCGACAGAATGTGCCAACGGCTAGCAGCCGGTATCGAACCGATAGGCCACGAAATGCGCCGGATCCCCATTGGAATAGTTCAATGCATAGACCCGATCAGATTGCGCCCCACAAACGCCAGCCTCGCGGGCCTGTTCGAGAAGATCGTCGCGAATTTCAGGCGCGGGCGGGATACACTCTTCACCGAGCGCCGCGCATCGACTTGGCGGACTGCCACGGCCTTCCAGGTTAATCAAATAGACCACAGGATAAGCCATTTGATCGGTTGGCAGCGAAAGTGGTGTTTCGGGTGAATGCAAGTTCTGCGTCCCGAACGTCATCACATAGGATGGTTCGGCATAGCCAACCGCAAGGATTCGCTCAGGGCTAGTTCGGCCATCATCGCATGTTTCACTCGGCACGCCGCAGACGCCCTGCAGGGCTAAGCGCGCGCTCTCAGTTGGCTGCGCCCAGAGCTGGGTTGGCAAAACAAAGGTTCGCGCGTGCCACCCTAGGAACAAACTAACCAACACGCCCATCAAAGCCGTTAGACCTATTTTGCGCGCGAGAAACGTCGCGATCGACGCGGCAAACGCCACCGCGCCGATAATCCAGAGCCAGAGCGGAAAATTCACATAAGCCGCCCATTGGTCGATCACCACGCTGGACTCAACCGTTTTAAAATCACCGGCGGCTTCGGTCTTTACGAGGCGCGCTGCAAGCGGTGAGCTGATGAATAACAAGGCCGCGCCGCCAATCGCGAACACTGCAAAGCTCAGCCATTTTGAGACCGGCAGTTTCGTCCCTTCCATCATCTTCACACCCGCCCAGCCACATAAAAGGCCGAAGGCGGGATAGGCGGGGAGGATGTAATGGCTGAGACGCGTGGGCATGAGTTCGAAAAAGACAGTTGTCAGAACCGCCCACGCCGCCAGGAAGCGTATCGCTTTCATCTCATCCGTCACAGGCGCCGCGTCTGCGATCGCCCATCGAGATCGCCATTCCGGTCGCGTGCTCAGCCACCAAAAGCCCAAAATGATCAATCCAGCAAAAGCCGACGGTGCACCATTGCCGATTTCGCCGGGCAAGATCCAAGTTGCGAGAGCGGTAAAGGCGCCGAGCGCGACGAAAACGAATAAAGCATCGGTGCCGCGCCGACGTGCATTCTCACTGCTCCCACGCAGAAATTTCCAGGCCAAAGTCATGCCTGGAATGAGTAGTAAAACGGCCGGGTAGAACCAGACCGGGATGTGGCTCAAATGGTAAAGCGGCCAACCGGCATGACCTTCCGAGGCCCCCGCGAATTTGTCTTTCAGATCTTTGCCAACCGCGCCTTGCAGAAACGTACCGTCGGTTGCGAATTGAATGGCGATCAACCACGGCAAGAACATCGCGGCAGCAAGCAGAGGGCCAGGCCACCAAACCAGCGGGCGCCACCAGTCACCACCTTTGCCTTCTCCAGCTTTGGCCCAGACCCAAGCTCCAAAGCCCGCATAGGCTGCAACCATAGGGGTCACGGGCCCTTTGATGAGCAAACCACAGCCCATGGCAAACCAGAAGACGAGCGCCATCCGTTTCGGATTCTGGGCCACGCCCATATACAATCGCGCGAGCGCGCCAATGCCCCATGTGGTGAGGAAAACCAGCATTCCATCTGTTTTGGAAATATGCGCTTCACTGGTCAGCAATAGCGTGGTGCCAAAAAGCGCCGCGCCGAGAAACGCCGCCCGACGCCCGATTAAGGCAATGCCACACCAAAAGGTCGCCAGCGTCGCCAAAGCTGCACCAATCCAACTCGGCACGCGATAGGTCCAGATCTCTAGCCGATCCTCATCCCCAAATAATTGGGTCGCGCCGGCTTGTAGCCAGTGAATACCCGCGGGTTTTTTGTTCCGATATTCATCTTGGTAGCGAATGATCAGATAATCGCCGGTTTCGATATATTGTTTGGAAGCTTGGGCGAATCGACTCTCGTCGCGATCCAAGGCGGGCATGTTGAACACGCCTGGCGCGGCTGCGGTCAAAGTGAGCGCAAATAAGATGATCCAGGCTTTCCAGCCAGTTGATAACCGATCGAGCATATCCATAAGTCTGCTCATATCCTGAGCCTGCAGCGTTGAATAGCTGTGCAATGCGGACTAGCGTCGCTGAAACGCAGATTTGAGAGGCTGAGGCATGGCTGGCTGGTTCAAGATTGATTTATGGAAACGGGTGATTGCCGCATTGGTGGTTGGCTTAGCGGTCGGGCTCGGCCTGCGCTATGGTATGGGCGCTGAAGCGGGTGGGGCCTTTGCTGAAACTTGGATCAAATGGATCGGCGATCTGTTCCTGCGGCTGATCCGAATGCTAATAGTACCATTGGTCTTTTTCACGCTTGTGTCCGGCATCATTGCGATGGGCGATCCAAAGCGGCTGGGCAGCTTAGGGGCCCGCACCTTAGGCACGTATCTGGGCACGACCGCCATTGCCGTCACGCTCGGCCTCATCATGGCAACCATTTTTCAGCCCGGTGCCAGCCTAACGCCTGATACATTCGCAAATGCGGATGGCTCAGGATTAGAGGATGCGAGGGCTAGGGCGGACGCCGCAGGCGGATTGGTGGATCGTTTGCTGAACATCGTGCCAACCAATCCGATCGAAGCCCTGGCGAGCGGAAACATCCTTCAGATCATCTTCTTCGCCATCATGTTGGGCGTTGGAATCCTGATGGCCGGGAAAATCGCTGAACCCGTTGCGAAATGGTTTGACGGCGCATCTGAAGCGATGATGAAAGTGACCATTATCGTTATGGAGACCGCGCCGATCGGCGTGTTCGGCTTGATGGCCACCGTTATGGCCACGAAGGGCTTAGGCGTGCTTCAGAGCCTCGGGACACTCGCCATTGCGCTCTACCTCGCTTGCGTCTTGCACATGATCTTCACCTATGGGTTTGGCATCATTAAAGGCGTGCTTGGCCTGCCCGTACTGGCCTTTTTCCGAGGCATCACAGACGCTCAAGCCGTCGCATATTCGACGGCGAGTTCCTCTGCCACGCTTCCTGTGACCATTACCTGCGCAGAGGAAAACCTAGGGGTTGATAAAGCGGTTGCAGGCTCAGTGTTGCCCCTTGGCGCCACGATCAACATGGATGGCACCGCCATTTATATTGGCATGGTCGCGCTGTTTGGTGCGCAGGCCATGGGCATCGAAGTCACCCTGTCGCAATATGTTTTGGTCGCCGTAATGGCCACGCTGGTTTCGATTGGCGCCGCGGGCATTCCGAGCGCCGGATTGCTTCTTTCTGGCGCTGCGCTGACCCAAGTCGGCATTCCCGAAGCGCAAGCCGCGCTGATTATCGGCTTTATTCTGCCGTTTGACCGCCTGCTCGATATGATGCGAACCATGACCAATGTGACGGGCGATGCCGCAGTGGCCACAGCTGTGGCCAAATGGGAAGGCGAACTCGACGAGGGCGTGTTCCGGGCCGACGACAATCTGTCTGCGCATGTCGATGATCGCGAGAAACCGGTGCCTTCGTAAACCGCCTATAAGGCGCGGCGAACAATTTCACCGATCATCTGCGCCTCGCTGGCGCGCGGCGAGCCTGTACGCCAGGCAATTCCGATACGACGCCCGATCATCGGCGTCTCAAATGGCTTGAGCTCGACATCCGCGCCAGAGGCCACGCCCGCATCGATTGCGAGCTTAGGCAGGAGCGATACCCCGAGCCCACCAGCAACCATATGCACCAAAGTCGGCAAACTGGTCGCGGTGACATCCGCCCCGCCCCGCTTCGACGGGAGGCGGCAAACCGAGAGTGCATGATCGCGCAGACAATGCCCATCTTCGAGCAATAAGACGTCCTCATCGACCAAGTCTGTCGACCGGATTGCATGCTGCGAAATCAGGTCATGACCGGTCGGCGCAACGAGCAGAAACTCATCATCGCCGAGATCCATGGTTTCGATCCCATTCGCTTCCCAAGGCAACGCAATCAGGGCCGCATCCAAAGTGCGGTTTTTCAGGCCGTCTAATAGGCGTTCGGTCTGGTCTTCGCGCAAATAGAGTTTCAAATTTGGGTGCGCCTTGCGCAACGCTTTTAGCGTCCGGGGCAGTAGGAAGGGCGCAATGGTCGGGATCGCGCCGAGTCGAAAGGGTCCAGTCAGCGGCGCCCCCGCCTGCCGCGCAGCTGACACCAGGTCCGCTGTATCCGAAAGGATCGTTCGCGCCCGCTCCACCGCGGCCTCCCCTGCTTGCGTTAGAGACGCGCCGCGGGCTTCGCGTTCGATCAATTGCACCCCCAAATGCCCTTCAATTTCTTTGATCGCAGCAGACAAAGTCGGCTGCGTCACAAAACATGCCTCAGCGGCCTTGGAGAAGGATCCATGGTCGGCAACGGCACAAAGAAACTCAAGCTGACGGAGCGTTGGAAGATGCATAGGCTTAGTCTATCCAATTGAGATAAATTATCAATTATACAACTGGCGCAAAGTCTCTATGTTCACACTTAGTTGATTGAGATGACCAATCGGTACGCCTTGAAACGCAGCGCACACGACCCATCTCGATAACATCAGAGGCACACCTCTCGCCTCGAAACAACGCTACGGTGGCAACCGATCCCCAATCCCTCCTGCCATCGTTTCGCGCGGTCCTGCCGGGCCCTTTCCTCCCCCCCTAACAAGGTCATCCGGCAGGACCATTGCGCGTGTCCGGAGATAAAATTCTTTGTGAGCGAGAATTGTCTTGCTTCGCTCCAATAGAAGCGCATTTTAGGTTCATGGATTTACACGCCCCTGGACTGCAAAATGAGCTCGTTCATCTCGAGCCGCTAGATGAGCGGTTTCGGGAACAATTGCGCGCCAGCGATGCGGTGAATTCCATTTGGCTATCCCTGCCCGCAATCCAACGTGGCGCAGGCTTTGACGCCTATTATGATCATGTCCTCAAACAAAGAGAACAGGGCGAGATTTATAGCTTCGCCGTGCTCGACCCGAACGATAATGATCGCTTCGTCGGCGTCACCGCCCTGCTTTCCCCGAACAAAATGCATCGCCGCGTGCGCTTGGGCTATACTTGGATCGAACCCCATCTGCGCGGTCGGGGCGTCTATGCGGCAATCCAGAAACTGCTGATTCAGCGGGCCCTCGATTGGGGCGCAAAGCGTGTCGAATGGTATGTCGAAGAGCGCAATACCCGGGCCATTCGCGCGATTGAATCGCTCGGCGCCCTGAAAGAAGGGGTGTTGCGCGAATATGAGAAGTTCGCGGATGGCGAATGGGTGGATGTCGCGGTCCTATCCATGCTGCGCGACGAAGCCAAAGAGGCGATCCGTCGTCTGACCGCCATCATGGCCGACTCCGAGGCTTGATTCTTATCCACAACCGTGCTTTACGCGCGCAACATTCACCGCACTGACAGTACGTGCGCGTTGACCGGGACATGCTCTCAAGAGCGGGAGCCCGGCGATGTCCCTCACTCGGCGAAGGCTCGCTCAGTGGGGCGCTACTGCTTTGTCTCGGTGAAAAGAGCGCTTATCTGTACCCTATGGACAGATCGGCAAGAGGAGAGACGCGATGTTTGACGCGCTAACAGACCGCTTAGGCGGTGTATTTGACGGATTGCTCGGGCGCGGCGCGCTGACCGACAAAGACGTTACGGCTGCGCTCCGGGAGATCCGCGTGGCTCTGTTAGAAGCCGACGTTGCTTTGCCTGTCGTCAAAGACTTCATCTCTTCGATCAAAGACAAAGCGGTTGGCGAAGACGTCATCCGCTCGGTTAAGCCCGGCCAGCAAGTTGTCAAAATCGTTCATGATGGCTTGGTCGAATTGCTCGGCGGCGAAACGGCTGAAACCGGTCTACGCGTCGACAATCCACCTGCCGTGGTGATGATGGCGGGTCTGCAAGGCTCAGGTAAGACGACAACGACCGGTAAGCTCGCCAAGCGGCTGGCGGAGCGTGATAAGAAGAAAGTTCTCCTCGCCTCGCTCGACACGCGCCGTCCGGCGGCGATGGAACAGCTTGCCATCTTGGCCGACCAATGCGGCGACAACGTTTCCTCCCTGCCAATCATTGATGGCCAAAGCCCGGCTGAGATCGCCCGGCGCGCCTTGCAAGCGGCAAAGCTTGGCGGCCATGACGTGGTCTTCCTCGATACGGCGGGCCGAACCTCTATCGATGAGCAGATGATGGCTGAGGCGAGTGAGATCGCCAAGATTGCCAATCCGAATGAGACTCTACTCGTCGCCGACTCTCTGACCGGTCAAGACGCCGTGGAAACGGCAAAACGCTTCCATGAGCGCCTGCCGCTCACCGGTCTGATCCTGACGCGGATGGATGGTGATGGCCGCGGCGGTGCCGCACTGTCCATGCGCGCCGTCACAGGCCTGCCGATCAAATTCCTTGGCACCGGCGAAAAGCTGGATGGGCTCGATGCCTTTGACGCCAAACGCCTGGCGGGTCGTATTCTCGGCCAAGGCGACATTGTCTCGCTGGTGGAAAAGGCCGGCGACCAGATGGACGCCGAAAAAGCTGAGAAGATGGCCAAGAAAATGGCCAAGGGTCAGTTCGATCTGGACGATCTGGCGCAGCAGCTTCAGCAAATGCAGAAAATGGGTGGCCTTGGCGGCATTATGGGTCTCTTGCCTGGCGCCAAGAAAGCCAAACAAGCGCTCGACGCCTCTGGCATGGATGACAAAGTGATCGCCCGTCAGGCCGCGATCATCTCCTCCATGACCAAGAAAGAGCGCGCCAAACCCGCCCTTCTCAATGCCTCTCGCCGCAAGCGTATCGCCGCGGGCGCAGGGGTCACGGTGCAAGACGTCAATCGCGTCCTGAAAATGCATAAGCAAATGGCCGGCATGATGAAGAAAATGTCCAAAGGCGGCATGAAGGGCATGATGAATATGATGGGCCAAGCGGGGGTCTCTCCGGCAGACCTGGCCAAAATGGGCGGCGGCGCAGCGATGCCTGGGGCTGGCGGCCTGCCGAATATTCCTGGGCTGACCGGGGGTAAGAAATGATGAAAGAATCGGAACCTCTCTGGTTCGGACCAGTCGCGCTCTTCGTCGGGATTGTCGTCTTCTTCTTTGGCGGCATTTGGCTCAACTTTTTAGTCACCGAAACAGGCCTGAGTTGGCTGAGTTACGCTCGTACGATCTCACTCACAATCGCTGCGCTACTCATGCTTTACGGCCTTACGAAGATAGTAAAAAGTGGGGGTAGCGAATGACCTCCCCAATCGATCAACTCGCACAGTACCGCGCCAGCATCGACAATCTAGATGCCATTCTGCTGCATACACTGGCCGAGCGGTTCAAAGTCACCCAAGCGGTGGGCAAGCTGAAAGCCGAGAATGATATGCCTCCGGCCGATAAAGCCCGAGAAGCGCGGCAGATTGAGCGCCTGCGCACGCTCGCCGAAGAGAGCAATCTCGATCCGGTTTTTGCTGAAAAATTTCTGAATTTCATCGTGGCGGAAGTCATCCGTCACCACGAAAAATTGCGAGGGGAGAAATGACCTCACGCGCCCAAAAGATCAGCCTCATCCTGAGCGAAGTCGAAGGACGAGGCGGGTTACACAGGACGGTCCGGGACAAGCGCCCTCGTCCTTCGACTTCGCTCAGGATGAGGGCGTTTGAAGCCCCGCTGAGTTTTACCGAGACGCCGAGATACTAGGAGAACACCATGGCCCTCAAAATCCGACTCGCCCGCGGCGGGTCCAAAAAACGCCCTTTCTATAGCGTTGTCGTTGCCGATAGCCGTATGCCACGCGATGGCCGCTTCATTGAGAAGATCGGCACCTATGACCCACGCCAGCCGAAAGACAGCGAAAACCGCGTCAAAATCGACGGCCAGAAAGCTGCCGACTGGATCAAGAAAGGCGCCAAGCCAACCGATCGTGTTGCCCGCTTCCTAAGCAATATCACGCTGGAAGGCGAGAAAGCCCCAGTCTATGCTTGGGCCGCTGGCAATAACCCACAAAAGGGTGAGCCAGGCGCGAAAGCCAAAGAGCGGATCGAAGAGAAAGCTGAAAAAGAAGCCGCCCGTAAGGAAGCTGAAAAAGAAGCGAAAGCTGCCGCAAAAGCTGAGAAAGAAGCTGCCAAAGCCGCTGCGGCTGAAGCCGAGGCTGCTGCCGAAGAAGCGCCTGCAGAAGAGGCCGCTGCTGAAGAAGAGAAGTCTGAATAAGCTTCAGGCTCTAAGCAATATCGAAAACCCCAGGCTGTTTGGTCTGGGGTTTTTTATGTTAGGTAAGCTTGGTCGACCGTACGCAATTGATCTCGTCGGAGCGGAATTTGAACTTATCCCTCGCGCGAAAAATCAATCTCTGTCTATCGGGCATTGGGGCGCTGCTATTTTTGGTGTCCTTTCTCTACATCACGCTGGCGCCAGAGGATTTTGATCGACGCGCACAAGCCTTCGCGCTGTCGCAAGTCGAGAGGAGCGTTGATGAAAAACTGTCAGACATTGCCAACTCAGATACGGCTGATCGAATCTCGGATCTCGCAGGACGCGTGTCAGGTCGCCTTCAGTCCGAAATTGATCGCGCCCGCGATAGCCTAGATGCTGGGATAGATACGTTTGTCGCCGACGTGCTCGCTGCGGCTTGTAAATTGGACTGCGAACGCCGGGACGAGGCCGCGGCAGCAGTTCAACGATATTACGAGTCCTCAATCTTGCGGCACAGCATGGCGCTGGAGCGGATACAGTCTTTCATTGAAGGACAATTTGAAGAGGTGATGGATGAGCTCCGCGCTGATCTAAAGATCTTTTCAGGCAGCAGCGGTTTAGCGCTTGGATTCGCTTTCCTATTGGCACTGTTCAGAGGCCCAGCCGCGCGCCACCTTCTTCCCATATCGATCACCCTGTCTGTCGCAACGCTGATTATGGTGATTTGGTACGGCTTCGGCCAAGACTGGGTAACTACCATCCTTTATAGCGACTATTGGGGTTGGACTTATGTCATCTTCCTCGGGCTCGTCTCGGTCTTAATGCTAGATATCGCCGCCAACCGGGCCCGGGTTTGCAGTTTCGTATTCAATGGCATTGGTAAACTATTTGGCGGGATTGAATTCTCTCCTTGTTGACGCGACCGCGCATTCGATAGGATTTGTCACATGCCCCCCCGATCCAACCTTCTCGCCGCTGCGTTGCTCGGCGGATGCAGCGAAACGACAGGAGAACCGGCCCCGCCCACAGACGCAAGCGCTCTGAAGCAAATCGCGCTCACTTATGATGATGCACCGCTTGGCGATGGTCCGCGTTTTACCGGGCCGGAGCGAACCGACGCCTTTATCGCTGAACTCGACGCCGCACAATCTGGCCCCGTCGCGATCTTCGTTACCACCCAGGGCTTAGATCGAGACGACGGAATTCCACGCATTGAAGCCTATGCCGCGGCGGGTCACTTGATTGCCAATCACAGCGATCGGCATGCAGGTGCCAGCCGGATGCCCGCGGCGGATTTTATCGCAGACATGGATTACGCTGAGCAACGGCTGGCCCAGTTTGACAATCGACGCCCCTGGTTTCGCTTTCCCTTCTTAGACGAAGGCGGCATCGGTGAAGAGAATAAGTCAGGCGAGAAGCGTGATGCTTATCGCGCCGCCTTGGCCGAGCGCGGTTTGATCAGTGGCTATGTCACAGTCGATACCTATGATTGGCATTTGCAGCGCTTGTGGA
>JABSQA010000129.1 GCA_013213825.1 Henriciella sp. | reverse complement strand
GGCGATCGCGAGTTCTAAAATGGTGAGATCTTCCCCTGGGATGGCTCCGAAGGCGAAGTTCTGTTCGGCGAAGTTGAGATGCAACAGCCAGATCTTTCAGGCGACTTTGGTCTGCTCATGGGTTGGGCGGATAAAGTGCGCAAACTCGCCGTGCGGACCAATGCGGAAACGCCTGCGGATGTGCAAGTGGCCAAGGATTTTGGCGCCGAGGGCATCGGCCTTTGCCGCACCGAGCACATGTTCTTCGACGCTGACCGGATCCCGGTTGTACGCAGCATGATTTTGGCGGGTACCAAAGAGGGCCGCGAGGCCGCGCTTGAGAAGCTCTTGCCCATGCAGCGCTCTGACTTTGAGGATATTTTCCGGATTATGGTTGGCGCGCCGTGCACCATCCGGCTGCTGGATCCGCCATTGCATGAATTCATGCCGCACACGGACGCCGAAATGGAAGAGGTGGCAAACGCCTCTGGGATGGATGTGAAAGCCTTGAAAGCGCAAGCTGACGCGCTGCACGAAAGCAATCCAATGCTTGGCCATCGTGGCTGTCGCCTTGGCATTACCTATCCAGAAATCTACGCCATGCAGGCGCGGGCCATTTTTGAAGCGGCGGTTGCGGTCGCCAAAGATACGGGCACGCAGCCTACTCCCGAAGTGATGATCCCCTTGGTAGGCACGCGCAAAGAGCTGGATATTCTGAAAACCGTCGTGGATGAGGCGGCTACCGCCGTGTTTGCTGAAACCGGCACCAGCTTGAACTATTTGGTCGGCACCATGATTGAATTGCCGCGAGCGGCTTTGCGGGCCGGACAAATTGCTGAAACCGCGGAATTCTTCTCTTTCGGCACCAATGACCTGACGCAAACAACTCTGGGTATCTCTCGCGATGATGCAGGACGATTCTTGAGCGCCTATGAGGAGCAGGGGATTTATGAGAAAGATCCATTCGTAACCATCGACCAGGACGGCGTTGGCGAACTGGTGAAAACCGCTGCCGAACGCGGGCGCGCCACTCGGAACACCATTAAACTCGGGATATGTGGCGAACATGGAGGCGACCCTGCCTCAGTGATTTTCTGCCACCAAATTGGCTTGAATTACGTGTCATGCTCGCCTTATCGGGTCCCGATCGCCCGTCTTGCAGCAGCACATGCGGTGCTTCAGGATCGCTAGTTTTTCGTCTGGAGCGGGAATTTATTGCGCAAGCGCAACAAAACGTGATCTTCGTGTCTGTGCTGTTTGGGCAACAGTCCATTATAGTTAAGAAAATGCGAATTTCGTTCAACTTTACTTCGAATTTGCAATGAATCCGGAGTTTTAGACGGATTTGGCCCGCTTTTTCGTTCAATTCAGGATTCGTTCAGCGAGAGGCTGCGACAAGAAATGTGTGGAAATCCTGGCTCTCTAGAATTGATTTTCTAGCCATATCGCAAATATGCAGGGCCAATAAACAGATAAAACCGGCTGGGTACGCCGTTCTGAATAGAAAAGGTTTGAAACTTGCAGGGGACTTAGAACCCTCAAGTGTGGTGGGAATAAAGACGAAGATGACGGATTTTTCCAGAAACCCGATGACGGGCGCGACCGTGACCGCGAGATTTGGTCGCTGGTGGCGCATGCAAACGTCTACCAGACAGCGCAGCAAGTTCTTAAAGGGCGTGCTTGGCGTCTCTTGTTTCGCAGCTTTTGTGGCTGCGATGCCTGTTATTGCTGGCGTGAATGCAGACCAACAGAGCGATAAGCAATTCCGCGATCGCAGCGTCCAATTGGCTGAAATCCGCCAGGACGATGTGCAAGTTACCTATGCGCTGAACGATAAATCTGAACTGCTCAGCCACGATTGGCTGAAATTTGTCGAAGTCTCGCTCGAGCGCGACCCAAGCTCTGCTTTGAGCCCTTATGCGGCATTTGACCGTGACCAAGCGGCGATTGGGAGTTTGGTGACGTTGGATGTCCCGAAACGAACCGATGCTGAGAACATGGTCCGCCAAAGCCAGTGTTTGGCAGAAGCGATTTACTATGAGGCCCGCAGCGAGTCGCTCGATGGACAATTGGGTGTTGCCGAGGTGATCGTGAACCGCGTCAATGATCATCGTTACCCAAACACGATTTGTGATGTCGTCTATCAAGGCGCGACCCGCACGACGGGGTGTCAGTTCACCTTCACCTGTGATGGCGCAATGAATAAAGCGCCGCGCGGTGCGAAATGGGACAAAGCCCAAAGCATCGCGGCGCACGTGATGATGGATTTGAATGAGCGCAAGACCGGTGGGGCGACTCACTATCACGCGACTTATGTCGACCCGATTTGGAATTCCGGTCTGATCAAAACCCGCAAAATCGGGACGCACATTTTCTATCGCTTCCCGCGCGGATCTGAGTGGTCTGTCGCCTCTGCACGTCAGAGCGCCCGTTTAGCGCAGCGCCGGGCCGGTCTAAAGACGATCACGCCAGCAGGCGCGGCATCTGTTGCACCGACCGAATTGTTGACACCGGTTGACGCGACCGCGGCAGATTTGAATGCCCAATCGCTTCAAGAGGTGCGTGCGAGTGTTAGTCTAACGGCACCAACCGAAAGCGTTGAGACCGAAGCGGCGATCGAAACGACGGCTCTGAACTCTGCGCTTTAATCGCGCGGTGGTAAGCCTTGCGTAATTTGCTTCTTTATCCGTCCAGGCATGAATCGGGCCGCGAAGCGCGCCCGCTTCGCCATCTTGCCAGCCATATAGTGGATATCTTTGCCATGCGCCGCTTCCCATGCTGTCTCGGCTGCGAGTGAAACCGGATACACTTCCTGACCTTGGTCACGGATTTCGTCGGCCATTTTGACATTGGCACCTTCGGTAAGGCCCATATCCAGGATGGGGGTGTCAATAAACCAAGGCATCAGGCTGGTGCAACGAATGTCGAGTTCAGACAATTCCACATCCAGCGCTTCGGTGAGACCCCGAACAGCGAACTTTGTCGCCGAGTATACGGCAAGGCGCGGTGAGCCAACGATGCCAGCGGTCGAGGCAGTGTTCACGATGCGCGCGCTCTTTGTCGCTTTGAGCAGCGGCAATGCCGCATAGACCCCATTGATGACGCCTTTGACATTGATATCGACGATCAGGTCCGCTTCCTCAGGTGGAATGTCTTCGAACCAACCATGCCGGCCGATACCAGCATTGTTGAACAGAACGTCCATTTTTCCAGAAGTGGCCTCGCTGAACCCCGCCATCGCGGCGGCCCAATCATCTCGCTTGGTGACATCCAGTTTTGCGACATGGCAATTGTAGGCGCCAATTTCAGCCGCGACGTCTTGTAAGCCTGCTTCATTGATATCGTAGAGGCCGCAAAACCAGCCACGCGATTGGAATAGTCTTGCGGTTTCAGCACCGATGCCGGAGGCGGCGCCTGTGATGAAAATGGACTGACGTCCATCTGCCTTGGCCATTTACGATCTCCCGATTTGTCTGTGTTTCAGACAGGTCAGAGGATATCCAGGCCCAGGTCAAGATTTAACGCAGAGTGAGTGAGGGCGCCGGACGAGATATAATCGACCCCTGTTTCGGCTTTAGCGGCGACGGTTTCGAGTGTGATTCCGCCGCTCGCCTCAGCTAAGCATTGCCCATCAATCAAGGCCACGGCCTGACGCAAGAGGTCTGGTTCCATATTATCAAGTAAGACGGCGTGGGGGTTGTGCGGCAGCGCTTCGGCGAGTTGATCCAAAGAATCGACTTCAATTTCAATCATCCGCAAATGCCCAGCATAGGCGTGGGCCCGCTGCAGCGCTTCGGCAATCGATCCGCACGCGGCGATATGGTTGTCTTTGATCAGGATCGCGTCGTCTAAGCCATAACGATGTGACGTGCCACCGCCGCATCTGACGGCACGCTTTTCAACCGCGCGATGTCCCGGCGTGGTTTTTCGCGTGCATACAATCTTGGCTTTGGTATGGACCATTCTGTCCGCGAATTGTGCGGTTAGCGAGGCAATACCAGACAAGCGCCCGAGGAAATTCAGCATCGTTCGTTCGGCAATCAGGATGGATCGTGCCGCGCCCTGCATGATTGCGACCGTGTCGCCAGGTGCGAGCTCATCGCCATCGCTCTTGTGAACGTCGAGCGTGACGTCCGGGTCGATCAGTTTGAGGGCATATGTTGCTGCGTCCATCCCCGCCAAGCGCCCAGCTTGGCGCGCGCGAATGTGCGCTGTCAGCTGCGTTCCAGGGGCAATCGTCGCGTCTGTCGTGAGATCTCCGGCCCGGCCAAGGTCTTCGGCCAAAGCGAGACGGACAATCGGATCGAGCACGATATCGGGCAGAGGCGGAGGGGCGATAAAACTCATAAGGCAGATTCCAATTCGGGCGCAGTCTTTTCGGCTTGCGAGAAAAAGGTGCGTGCCCCATTGGGGCTTGTGTTCGGAAAGTCCGATCGAAAGTGCCCACCACGGCTTTCTTCGCGGGCAAGCGCAGCGCTGGCAATCAGTCTGGCCGCACAGAGCGCACGAGCGTCGGGGTGCTGCGAGTCTAAACGCTCAATATCAGACATCAATTGCGTGAGACCCTCGGCCTCGCGAACCACGCCGCATTTCACGGCCATCTCATTGCGCAGGTCTTGCAGCACATGATCCGGCAAGTCAGCGGGGACCAACCCACTGCTTTTCAGCGCGGGACTAAGTGCGCTCTCACGTAACCGGTCGGCAATTCGAGCCGCCATGACGACCGCCTCCAGAAGCGAGTTCGAGGCCAGGCGGTTGGCGCCATGCGCGCCTGTGCTGCTGCATTCCCCGCAGACGCTCAGCCCATTCAAGCTGGCGCGTCCCCATGTATCGGAAAGAATGCCGCCCATATGATAATGCATGGCAGGGGCGACCGGGATAACCGAGCGTCGCGGGTCGATTCCCGCGGCCATACAGGCCGCAAATACAGTGGGGAAGTGATCTTTGATTTTGTCACCAATCGCGCTGCGCGTATCGAGGAAGGTTTGGCGCCCCTGCGAGATTTCCGAGTGGATCGCGCGAGCGACCTCGTCGCGCGGGGCAAGTTCGGCTTGCGGATGATATCGGGCCATGAAGGGCGTTTCATCCTCACCCACCAGTATCGCGCCTTCGCCGCGCAAGGCTTCCGTCGCTAGCGGCGAGGGGTCCAGGCCAACATCCATGGCTGTTGGGTGAAACTGAACAAATTCGGGATCCGCGATCACTGCGCCTGCCGCATAAGCCATTGCGAGGGCATCCCCGCGGGCTTGTGGCGGGTTCGTGGTCACTCGGAACAGACCGCCAGAACCTCCGGTGCACAAGACCGTTTCTGGACTGGTAAAGGTCGATATGCGCCCACGCCGGTCTTTCAGAATCGCGCCGCCGATCCGGCCGTTTTCATCCTGCAAAAGTCCAACCGCTTTGGCGTGCTCGATCAGTTCGATATGGCTGGCCGCTTTAACCGCTGCCGTAAGCGCGCCCATAATGGCTTTGCCAGCCAAATCACCAGCGACGCGGGCCACGCGTGGGTGGGAGTGCGCCGCTTCTAGGCTGAGCGCCAATTGGCCGTCTGGTGTGCGATCAAACGGTACGCCCAGTTCGATCAGGTCGCGCACCCGTTTCGGGCCATCTTCCGCGATCAATTTGGCGATTGCGGGTTCGACAAGCCCAGCCCCGGCGGCGATTGTGTCGGCGGCATGTTGTTCTGGGCTGTCCAATGGATGTAAGGCGGCGGCAAGCCCACCTTGCGCCCAGGCCGAAGAGGCCGCTTGGCCCAGCGGGGCGGGTGTGATCACGGTGCACGCGCGCGGCGCCAGACGTAGGGCGAGGAACAATCCTGCCAGACCTGCGCCAATGATCAGAATACGGGCATCGCCTGCACCAGCAGGGGCCGAGTATCGTTCAGGCCGAGGCCCGATGGGTATTGTCAAGAAATGCCCCCTTCGTCCCTGATCCACTGGGCGGGCACGGCGCGTCCGGCACTCACCAGCGCGCCATGCATGCGCGCGGAGGATTCAATCGTCAGGGTGAAATTATCTGGGTAGTAAAATTCGCTCTCTAAGCCATTTACAAATTCGACGATCCGGCAGCGCACGGACAATTGATTGCCGAGCTGCGAGGCATCGCAATCCTGGCGCACCAAATAATCTTCTGGCAAGAGCGGGCAGCTTTGCCGGGCCGTCAATTCGCCGGTGAACCGGTTCTCGCCCGTCTTTTCCAAATGAGCGGTGCCGGCGAAGGTACAGTCGGCTTCGACATTGGCCTCAAAAGACCAGTGGCCAGCGATATTTGCGTCAGCTATGGCGGGCATCGTCATAAGACATGCAGAAATAGCCAGGGCGAAGCTGCGCATCAGGAAATGCCGTCTTCTGAACGGCGAAACTCAACCGGGGCCGTTGCCGCTGATACCAAAGCGCCCCACATCCGGCTATGGTCCTGAATGGTCAGGCTGAAATTGTCGGGCACATAGATCAGGCCTTCGACTTTTTGTTCCAGCATTTGCGTAATCTGCGAGCGAATGGAGACTTGATTGCCAAAGCGGCGGGCTTTGCATTCCTGCAAGACAACGGACCGGCCCCACATTGAACACACTTCAACAGCGGTCAGTTCGCACTCATAAAGGCCGTCTTCGGGATGACTGCTCAACCGCATCGTGCCTGTCATGATACATTGGCCATCGCGATAGGGCTTGGTTTGGAAGCTCCAAGAGCCGAGAACGTCACGTGGGTCTTTGGTATCCGCGCCCGCGGATAAGAGAGACAGGCTTAAAAACCCTGCAATCAGTGTTGCCAGCCATTTCGCCATAGGCCTCTCCTTCGATTCACTCCCTATCGACACCTTAGCCGGGTATATGGCCGCGACAAGGCATCAGTTGGGTGAAATTACCTCAATGTCCATCGGCTTCAATCCAGTCTCGAAAGCCAGCGGGTTTGCCATTTTTGGCAATGCCAGCATGGCATCGATCGCGGCTTTTGCCTGAATTCTGACCTCTTCTTCGATGGTCACTTCATGCTTCATCTCGGTCAAGCAATCGAGAATGTTTTCCAAGGTGATTTGCTTCATGTGCGGGCAAAGGTTGCACGGGCGCACAAAATCTACGCCTGGGTTTTCAGCCGCGACATTGTCAGACATTGAGCATTCGGTCAGCAATACGACTTTGGCGGGACTCTCATTTTTGACATAAGAGGCGAGCGCAGCCGTTGAGCCTGCAAAATCAGCGCTTTCCAACACGTCTGGTGGGCATTCTGGATGCGCCAGAATGACGACGCCTGGATGCGCTTCGCGCAAGGCTTCAACATCATCGGCCCCAAACAATTCGTGCACTTCACAGGCGCCTGGCCAGGTGATGATGCGAATATCGGTCTGCGCGGCAACATTCTTCGCCAAATACTGGTCCGGCACCAAGATGACCGTGTCCGTGTTCCACTCCTTGGCAACCGCTTCCACAACCTGGGCCGCGTTCGAGCTGGTGCAGGTAATATGGCACTCGGCTTTCACATCCGCGGTGGTGTTGACATAGGTGACAACCGGATAGTCCGGGTAGCGTTCTTTGATCAGACGCACATCAGCGCCTGTGATCGAACTCGCCAATGAGCATCCTGCTTCTAAGCTAGAAATCAGCACGGTTTTGCTCGGCGCCAAAATTTTCGATGTCTCTGCCATGAAATGAACGCCGGCTTGGACGATAATATCAGCATCAACATTCGCAGCTTCACGGGCCAGTTGCAGGCTGTCGCCGCGAAAGTCACCGACCAGACGGAAAATATCTGGCGTCATATAATTGTGCGCGAGGATGACGGCGTTCTTCTCCGCTTTTAAGTCATTGATCGCGGCGACCAGTGGCGCAACAGCGGGCCATTCCATGGGCGTGATGAAATCGCTGACGAGCGGATACAGGTCGTCCGTTTTGGCTTTAACGTCATCATCGTAAGCCAGCCCTCGTTGTTCGGCAGCGTTTGCCGCACGAATTGGGGTTGGGGTCGGACATCCAGGTCCGGAATCAATCAGTCTTGCCATCTCAGCCTCCTGTTATGCTCAAGATGAGCATTATCTGGGTGTGAAGAAACGCAAATTCAAGTCAGCCGCTCAAAAATGCGATGAATGCTCCACGCCTCACCCTTATGCTGCGGGTGAGCAAAAGCCTCTTATGTCAAAACCATCCTTTGCGCAAGCATTAGTCTCGGAAATTCAGGGGCGCGCATCCCGCGCTTTGCGGGAAAGTGTTAAGACCTTGTTAACCAAAAACTTCTTGCGTGAGAACAAAAGTAGAATATAAAGAACGGAACACAAGGAGAACACTTATGAGAGAGATGAAATTCCGCGGTCGTTCCGGTAGAGCTTATTCCTTTACACGCATGGCCCCGAATGCCCCATGGGCGCGCGAAGCTGGGGTTGCGCTATTTGCAGCACAAGGCCCTTTTGGCTGGCGCGTCGTCCGGCTCACGCCTTTGCGGGGACGCTTACACGATGTTCAACCGATTTGGGCTTGGGCGGATGCTGAGCGTTATGGTGCACGTGCTGTCTTTGTTCTACGCGAAACGGATCCAACTGATCGCGCCCGCGCTCTACAAGACCTTGAAGCTGGCCTGAATCCGGTGCTTGAACACACCGATCCGGAGCTGGCGCTCGCCGCTTAATCCTCGCTTTGATCAGCGAGGCGTGCGCCATACCAGGCTTCGACATCCTGTTCGATAAATGCAAGGGGCCGGGGCCCAGGTTCTATCAATGTCCGTTGAAAGTCGGTTTCGGAATAGTGTTCTCCCAAAATCGCTTCAGAACGCTCGGACAGAGATTCTAGCCGCTGTAGAGCTGCCGCAACCGCTGAATGATAGCCCGGACGTGCGGTAATGCTCAACGCCATTTGCTCACTCAGACTTGGTTCCAGTCCAGAATGGATGGCGATGTAATCAGCGGCCTCGTTGACGCTCCAGCGACTGAGATGAATGCCAGTATCGGCGGCGGCCAGTACCGATTGGATAAGACTAATTCGTCGTGCGGCGATCGGGGCGATGGGTGCTGCCACCGCTTCGCCATCAAAGCTTTGATGGCTCCAAACATAATGTCGCCAAGCGGCGTGGACGGCCGGATATCCGGTCAATGTC
>JABSQA010000128.1 GCA_013213825.1 Henriciella sp. | reverse complement strand
AGCATCATCGAAAAGCTGAAATCCTCAGCTTGCAAATTTGTGTCGCTGTCGCTTTCTGACTCTTTTTGGTGCTGAGAAATTTACACTTAAGATAGAATTACAGAATATTCGACTATTACGATAAAATTTTCGTGAAGCTCAATCTCTGGTTCGCGAAGCAAGTTAATTCTCCTCTAATTGGGGGTCGGGAGTCGAATTTGTCTGATCAAAACCCAGCTGAATCCGCAAGCATCTCATTGAAACTCACTTTCGCCATGATGGGCTTGGTGGCCTCGACGGCGACCGCGACCGCCGCGTTGAACTGGTGGTGGGCGAGCGGGCTACCGGCACAGGCGGCCGATACGAGTGGACAAATTTTCGTGCAGGCACTTTTCGTTGCTCTCTTTTTCTGCGGTGCAGCCTATGTCGCCGCGCGTCAATTAGGCGGACCCGTTGTGCGCCTAAAACAGTCTCTGGAGTCTCTCGTGAGCGGAAATGCCGCTTCGGCCGACTTGCCGGTCCAACGCGGAGACGAAATTGGCGCAATCTCGCGCGGCGTACTCGAATTGCAAAGCGCGGCCGCTCAAAATGCTGAGTCAGAGCACGAGCGAACGCAAATACTGGCAACGTTGGATGCGGCACTGGAGAATCTCAAGGCCGGGAAACTTAGCCACCGGATTGATGACGAATTGCCTCCGGCCTATCAGTCGCTCAAGTCCAATTTCAATGAAACCATGGACACACTCGAAAATGTGCTTGGTTCCGTTTCCTCGCACGCAGCACTTATTCGCACCAATGCCCGTGATGTTGGCCAAACCGCAGATCAGCTGTCGCAGCGCACCGAAAATCAAGCTGCCACGCTTGAGGAATCATCCGCTGCGATCGAACAGATGGCGTCCAGTGTCGCCTCAACCGCTGACGGCGCCAAGCAAGCCGATGATTTGGTCGGCTCTGCGAAATCAAGTGCCGAGGCGAGCGGCATGGTTATGGATCAAGCCGTCGAAGCGATGAAGCAAATCGAGACGTCTTCGGCTCGGATCTCGCAGGTGGTCAGTGTTATCGACGATATCGCTTTCCAAACCAATCTGCTTGCGCTCAACGCTTCGGTCGAAGCCGCGCGTGCGGGTGATGCCGGACGCGGCTTCGCCGTTGTCGCCTCAGAAGTACGCGCTCTAGCGCAGCGTTCTTCAGATGCAGCGAAAGAGATTGAAACACTGATGACGGAGAGTGAAGAGCATGTCAGCCACGGCGTTCAACATGTCCACAAAGCCGTCGATACTCTGCGCAGCATTGCGTCGTCTGTGACAGATATTAGCGCGGCGGTTTCGTCCATCGCTTCGACCGCGCAAGAGCAATCACTTGGTGTCTCTGAGATTAACTCTGCAATATCGAACCTAGATCAAGCCACTCAGCAAACGGCAGTGATGGTCTCTGGGTCGGCGACCGCGGGTGCAACGCTAAGCAAACAAGCGGAAGAGCTGGAACAAATTGTTCGTAATTTTGGCGGGCCAGTCAGTGTTGACATTTCACCCTCTCCCATCATCCCGGCGGCGCCTGCAGCCATCGTTGAGCCCGTGAGTACATCCACCCCAGCACCGACTCCTGCGGCGAACCCTGTCGCAGAGCAGCAAGAAAAGCTCGCCCGCTATGTCGCGACTGAAGGGAGCGCTGCTTTGAAGGCAGACGAGCCAGTGGATTCTGACTGGGTCGAATTTTGAGCTCGTTTGAGCGTCCCATCAGGGCAATAAAAAGAAACCGTGCTGTGACGTGGAGGACAGTGTGAGTATCAAAGTCCTCATTGTTGATGATTCAGCCACCATTCGCGCTATTCTGAAGCATACGCTGCAAGCCGAACCTGACATCGAGGTGGTTGGTGAAGCTGGTGATCCATATGAGGCGCGCGAAGCGATTAAACAGCTCCAGCCGGACGTGTTAACCCTCGACATTGAGATGCCGCGGATGAGTGGCATTGAGTTTTTAGGCCACCTCATGCGCCTACGACCGATGCCGGTGATTATGATTTCGACTCTGACCGAAGCGGGTGCCGACGCGACGATCGAAGCGCTGTCGATTGGCGCGGTCGATTACATCGCCAAACCCAACGGCGCCAACGCGATCGGCGCATTTACGGAGCTTCCTCAGAAGGTCCGAGTTGCCGCCCGCGCGAAATCTCCGGCGGCGTCTATGGTTGCGTCGCAATCCGCCGCACCAGCTGTTTCTACAAAAAATTATCGCGCCAAAGATCGGATGGTTTTTGTCGGGGCGTCTACAGGCGGCGTGGAGGCGCTGACTCAGGTGATTTCGGCACTGCCAGCGGGTGCGCCTCCCGTTGTGGTGACACAGCATATGCCAGCGAAATTCACGACTAGCTTCGCGCAAAGGCTAAATGATAAGAGTGCGGTAACTGTGGTTGAGGCGCAGGACAGTCTGCCCATCGAAGCAGGCCATGTTTATCTCGCACCTGGGGGCGTTGCGCACCTTGAAGTAGAGGGCACCAGCCGCCCGATTTGTCGACTGACAGAAACCGAACCTGTGAATGGACATCGCCCGTCCGTGGATGTTCTGTTCCGTTCAGCGCTACCATTTGGGCCGCGTGCTGTTGGCGTATTGCTGACCGGCATGGGCAATGACGGTGCAGCGGATATTAAACAGATGCGAGATGCTGGCGCTTTGACCCTGGGCCAAGACCAAGCCAGTAGCGTGGTCTATGGCATGGCCCGTGTCGCGATGGAGCATGGGGGCATTGCCCGCGAACTCCCATTGAACGCGATCGCACCCGCTATACTAGATCATTGCGGGTCATTCTATTGAGCTTAAGCGCGCCATCTCAACCCATAGCTGGTTCTGAGACGTTCATCAGCAACGTCATTCTGGGCGAGTATCGTGTGACCATGGATCCAAATGAAATCGTTACCACAGTCCTCGGATCATGTGTTGCCGTATGTCTTTACGATAATAGCATTGGAATTGGCGGGATGAATCATTTTCTTCTGCCAGAGGGACAATCCGGGGATCTCGATGATGTCGTGTTCGGACTTCATGCGATGGAACTCTTGATCAATGAGATGCTGAAGCAAGGCGCAGATAAACGCCGCATGGAAGCCAAACTCTTTGGTGGGGCGCAAATGATTGGCGGTCTCAGCGATATCGGTGAACGTAACGTTGCCTTCGCGCGTGAGTTTCTAAGCGACGAACGTTTCCCGGTTGTCGCCGAGAGCGTCGGTGGGAATATGGGGCGTAGAATTCGCTTTGTGCCCACAACTGGCAGCGTGATGCAAAAGCTCGTGCCAGCCGTCTAGGGTTCAATGAGTGTCGATTAGAATAAGTCGACGGACCCAGTGTCTGTTTGGCGTTCGCCATCTTCCAAAAATGTTTTCAGAGATGGTAGCATAATCGACTGGAGCGCGGCATGTATCTCTCCCGCGGAGAGCTCACCATCAGCTTCGGACAAGCGCTGCATGAGCTTCGACAGTTCCGCCAAGTTTTGCGTCATCCGATCAAGATTTTGCAGCGCGGTGGTGTCTTTGCCTGTCCCTACTGGTGTGCCTGTGAGCGAGTCTTCCACTTGCGTACAGGTTTCAGACAAGTCGGTTGCGATGAGAGACAGGCGCTCAAACAATTCCTGCGGGGTGGGTGCAAGTGACGGTGCGGTGGATGAAGGTTTAGCTTGGCCCATCTTACGAGCGTCCTGTCTTGCAATATGCCGTCACACCAACGGTTTCCAGGCCGATTTGATCCGCATTTCCGACGCGCTCGGAATGGCCGACATAGAGCATTCCATTCGGTTCCAATTGGTTGGCAAACTTGGCCCAAATCCGTTCGGAAGTTGGGGCATCGAAATAGATGACGACGTTTCGGCAGAAAATCACGTCAAACTGACCTCGAAACGGCCAGTTGTGCATGAGATTCAATTCGCGGAAAGCGATGATCGATTTCAGTTCTTTTGAAGCTATTCGCGTATCCCCGAGGCCGTCAGGATTGGACTTGAAAAAGGATTTACGCAAATGCGGAGCGACGGTTTCGAACGCGCGTTCTGGATAGACTCCGTTCTGTGCCTTGGCGACGATTTCCGGATCGATATCACTGGCGAGAATCTTGAAATCATATTTCTGAATGTCGGGCTCAAGGCCGAGAACGGTGAGCGCGACAGAGTAAGGCTCTTCGCCGCTTGAACACCCTGCAGACCAAAGTCGCACACGCCCGCCCGCGCGGGCGCGTTTGATCAATGGTGGCAAAACCTCGTCGCGTAAGTTTTCGAAGTGATGGTTCTCTCGGAAAAACCGCGTGACATTCGTGGTCAGCACCGAGACCAGAGATTTGCGTTCATCCTGTCCGGCTTCGCCGTTCAGGAAATCCGCATATTCCTCAAAGCTGTTCATTTTCAAAGTTCGGATACGCTTTGAAATCCGCGCCTGAACCAGAGTTCTCTTCTCCGGCAGAAATTGAATACCGGTATCGGCATTCACGATGCCTGTGATCTGATCGAACAATTCTTCATTCAAGTCGAACTGTGAGGATTGAAGGTTTGCAAGCGCCATCGTTTAGGCCGCTGCAGCGACTTGGCGCGGGAATAGAACATTGGTGTTGATCACACGCATCATAGAATCGTCACGCGCAATAATGCCAAGGAGGCAGCTCTCATCTACGCTCATCTCCAGTTCTGGCGGACGCTGCATTGTCCCCCAGTCGAGCGTCACGATGTCCGAAACGGCGTCAACGACGATGCCGAAGACTTGGGTGCCGACTTCGAGAATGATGGTCACATAACTCTCATCTGGCTCCGTGGCTGGCAGGCCCATCCGCATGGCGAAATCGATAATGGGCAAGACGGTACCGCGCAGGTTGATGGCGCCGCAGACAAAAGGAGGGGCGTGAGGAAGCGGCGTCGGCTTCGTCCACCCTCTGATTTCTTTTACGGCCATGATATCCACGCAGAACTCATGTTCGCCCAGATCAAATGAAATGCATTTAACGCTTTGAGAAGTGGAGAGATCAGTATCTTCAGACATGATAGGGTCCTATTAAGCCGCGGTGGACAGGCGCGAAGTTTCGCTGAGGCGCAACAGCCCGTCCACGTCGAGAATTAGAGCAATGTTGCCATCACCAAGAATTGTGACTGCGGCGACGCCTGGGACGTCGCCATAATTATCTTCAAGGCCTTTGATCACCACTTGGCGCTGATCGAGTATGCCATCAACCAGGAGTGCGCTGCGGTCACCAGATTCTGTTTCGCTCAACAGAACAACGGCTTCGGACGTATCTTTAACACGCGGCCGGAAACCGAGCTCGTAGCCGACATCGATAATGGGCACATACTCGCCGCGCACCAAAATGACGCTTTGCGACGGCGTGAGATGCTGAATGGACGTTGAAGTGGGACGTATGGTTTCGATTATCTCGGAAAGGGACACGACCATAAGCTGATCGTCGATCCGAACAATCATGCCATCCATGACTGCGAGCGTGAGCGGCAGAGAAATGGTAAAGACGGAGCGTTTACCAGGTTCTGATTCCAGGCTGACACGCCCTCCCAGGTTTTGAATGGATCGTTTGACCACATCCATGCCGACCCCACGTCCTGAAAGGTTTGAAACCTCCTTGGCTGTGGAAAATCCTGGCATGAACAGCAAGTTGTCAATCTCGCTATCGGTGAGTTCCGCATCAGCCGCAACCAGGCCTTTTTCGATCGCGATTTCGCGTACCTTCTTGCGATTGATCCCGGCGCCATCATCGGCAACTTCAATAACAACACGGCCGGATCTGTGCACGGCGGTTAAGCGCACAGTGCCTAATTCTTCTTTGCCGTTTTCCGTGCGGGTGTCGGGCGTCTCGAGGCCATGGTCGACAGCGTTGCGGATCATATGAGTCAAAGGATCGGACAGACGCTCAATAATGGTCTTATCAATCTCTGTCGCTTCGCCTTCGGTGACCAATTGGACGTTTTTACCCGTCGACTCGCCCGTTTCGCGGACAATCCGAGACATGCGGCGGAAGAGGGGTTTAATTGGTTGTGCGCGGATCGCCATGACGCTGTCTTGAATGTCGCGGGTTAATTGGCGCAAATCGTTAAGACCATCAGAGAGTTGCTGACTGACGGGCGTTGATAAAGATTGGAAGCCTTGCGCTAGCATCGATTGATTGATGACCAACTCACCAATCAGATTGATCAATCGGTCAACGCGATTGAGATCGACCCGAATGGTCGATGAGGCTTCAGATTTTGCGTCCTGTTTAGCGGGCGCCGACTTTTTTTTTGACTCCGGCTTTGGAGCTATCGCCACTGCTTCCGCTGTCGCCTTCACAGCCGGATCAACTTCGGGCGCAGTGCTTTCCTCTGGCGCCTCATCCACATCAATTGCCAATTTGGTAGGAACAAAATCGACATCGTCATCTGTCGCATCTTCGATATCGAGTTTCAGCGGGACAAAACCCATATCGTCCGCGGCGGGATCTGCTGCTGGCGGGGTCTCACCTTGCTCGACTTTCAGGTCGCAATCGCCATCGACGAATTCAAAAACCTCGCGAATATCAGCTTCGCTGATCGCGCTCGGCATGGTCAGTGTCCATACCATAAATGGCGTTTCAGCGGGCAAGTCATCCCAAACGGGGGATTGAGAGGCGTCCACGCCTACATTCGTCGCCCCCATATCGATCAAGATGCTAACTAAGTGGCAGCAATCATTGCCGCGTTGGTAGAGATCGACGTGCGGCGTGAAAGTCACCAGCCAGTCGGCATCGGCCGCAGGTTCGGCGTCATCTTCGCCAAAATCGAGATCAAGCGGCGCAACCGTGAAGGCGACATCGCCATCAGCGGCCGGGGCCGCTGCAGGTTGCGGGGGCGCAGAAGCACCCGCGGGCTGGTCATACTGTTTAAGGGCCGCAACCAACTCATCACAAATCGCTGGATCTGCGTCGCGTTCGTCCTTCGCGGCCTGGACCAGGTCCTGCAGCTTGTCGGCACAGCGCATAAACAAGTCGAGCAGCTCGGGTGTCGGATCCAACTGGTCTGAACGCACCTTGTCGAGAACCGTTTCAAACTGGTGGGAAACACTGACCAAAAGATCGAGGCCAAATGCCCCTGCGCCGCCTTTGATCGAGTGCACGGCGCGGAATACAGCATTGACCGTATCATCGGTCTCCGTCCCGTCGCGCATAGCGTAAAGACCGTCTTCGAGCTCTTCTAATAATTCAGCGCACTCTTGGAAGAAGACGACGCGAATCTCATCAAGTGGATCAGAACTCATCAAACGCCCCTATCAGCCCAGCACACGTTTGATCGCGAGGAGCAACTTGTCTTTATTGAACGGCTTTACGATCCACCCTGATGCACCTGCCGTTCGCGCCCGCTGTTTTAATTCAGCAGCGCTTTCTGTGGTGAGTGTGAGGATCGGAATCTTGTTAAAGGTTGGATGTTTGCGAACCCCTTCGATCACGCCGAAGCCATCGAGACGCGGCATATTAATATCCGTGATCACCAGATCGGGGCGGACATTATCGAGCTTTTCGAGGCCATCGACGCCGTCTTCTGCCACTTCCACCGCATAGCCGGATTGGACCAATGTAGACTGGACCAGACGACGCATTGTGCTGGAATCATCGATTGCGAGAATGGTTAAGGGCATGCCGCCTCCGCTTCGAGTAAATCTTCACGTCCGACCGTGCTGAGGAATGTGCTCAGCGTCTCAGACGCAGATTGGATAGAGAAAGATTTTTCGTTGCGCGCCCATTCTTCTTTGGCCGCGATCAGAACTTGCAGGCAAAGGCCACCAATATAGGTTACAGCCGCACCATTGACGCCAAGATGCTTGTCTTTGTGCGCATCGATTTGGGTATAGAGATCTCGCGCGACCGAGCTATCAAGGCGCTCGGGAAGGTCGAGTATTGAACCGTTAGACACTGCGTCCACGATGATCCCCTCAAACTGCTGTTTCGCCGTTTCATCATGGCCGAAACTGATTCAACTTAAGCGTGAATATGAGCGAAACCGTGTAAATCTAGTTAAAATTGAAAAGCTTGCGTCAGCTTTGACGAGGATGGCGGTTTTCGGGGAGACTCGAGATGAAGTCTACGACTCGCTGCGGGCCTCAACTTGATAAAAATACAACTTTCAGAGCGACTTGCTCTATAGAAGCGGCCTAGGTCAGACATTGCGGTTATCCTGCGGGGACGATTTAGCGACGCGTAAAATAATCAACTAAAAATAGAATATTAGGGTGAATTTAACCATCCTGACGCAATCGGGTCCCGGTGGAGATTAAAAAAAGACCACTTAAACGAGAAGGTTGTGCGACATGCTTAAGCCACCCATTCCGAGTTTGATCAGAAACCTAAGCGTCTCGCATATGGCTTGGCTGATCGCGATTGTCGGCGTTGTCACGACGGTCATGTTCGCTCAGGCGATGCTTCGGGAAGAGGCTAGCAAAGACGCCGAAATGCACCGGGTCGGCGAGCTTGTGGAGCTCTCCTTAACTATGAGCAGCTATGTCCACGAGCAACAAAAGGAACGCGGCGCATCCGCGATCTATCTGTCCAGTCGCGGCACACAATATAGCGATGAACTAGCCAACCAGCGCACGTTGACGGATGCGCGCCTTCAAGCTGTAAGAGACCAAGCTGGCGAGGTGCTTTCGAGAAAATTGGATCCCGTGGTTGAACAGGGTCTGGTCGCATTCCTGACCAAGGCTGAAGAAATCCCACAAATTCGTGCCCGTATCGATTCTCTATCGATTGATCGCGGGCCCGCCATTGGGTTTTACACGGGCCTAAATCACCAAGTTATTCATTTCATTGGCGGCACGTCCCATGGTATTTCGGATGCGGCGATTTCTAACCGCTTGCTGAACTATAGCGCCTTTTTGATGGGCAAAGACTCGGCAGGAATTGAACGCGCCCTCGGGGCATCTGGGTTTGCAGTTGGTTCGTTCAACCCCTCCTTAAAACAAAACATGACGACGCAAATCGCAGCGCAATCCGCAATGCTCAACCACTTTGCGTCCTATTCAGAGCCCGATTTGGCGCAGGCAGTGGAGACGATTCGAACATCCGATTCATCCGTCCAAGTTGAAGCGTTTCGAGACATCGCACTTTCTGGCACGCCGGAACAAATTGCCCGTATCGCCGCATCGGAATGGTTCAATATTTCGACCGAGCGTATCAACAGTTTAAAAGCACTCGAAGATCAGATTGCCGCGTCCATCGGAGCCCTAGCTAAAATTGCTATGAACCGCGCCGATCGTTCATTCATGGTATTGTCGCTGATGATCGCGGCCGCCGTCCTATTAGCC
>JABSQA010000127.1 GCA_013213825.1 Henriciella sp. | reverse complement strand
TCCGGCTATGGGACGCGGACTTCAGGCGCTCTTTATCGCGATATACGGTTTCGACCCCGACATAGATATTGTGGTAATGGTGCCAGTTTATCTGGGACAGATCCTGATCATATTAATGACCATTGGGGTCGCGACCTACTTGAAAGTTCTTCGTCATCCCGCGACATACTTCGCGATAGCCGCCAACTTAGCGGTGTTTCTAATGGAACCTTTGGGTCGCTCTCAATTTCTGCAAGATTTGGCCAGGAGCATAATCAAAGCCTGATCAGAGACCTCTCATTTTTGTTCGTTCAACCTAGCGTGCGCATTAGGTCGGCTGCGCGAGCAAAAGAAGACGTTCCATTACCGTTTAAGTTTTGCGAGACTCACCAGCTCGAACGGCCGATGCACCCGGAAAAATCGTCCGCCTATATCGATAGCAGACGTGCACCTTGGTTTTTGCCGGCGTCCGCACTCACTTTGACTAACAACGCAAACTTATGAATCGACAATCCTAAAAGATTCGTCGCCTGGCTAGCTTTGTGAAGTGGCGATCCCTCATTCTTTGATTGACGGATGAGTTGGAGGATTGGGAGGGGCTGTCGAGGTTTCAATTTATAGACTGGTGTTGATGGCGTTTCTGGTTCTCTGTTAGAGCCTAGTCTCTGTCTTAGCGAACATCAGGGGACAAAATGCGCCAAATTTGCAGAAGAGTTCTAATAGCTCTGCTGGTACTAATTACTGTGCCCGGTATGGCGGCTGAAAGTCCCACCTTTATTGTCGTTGAGGAAGAACGTGGTTGGTTCGATCCAAATCCAATTTTCGTAGAAGGTATTCCGGCGTGCGCAGAGGTCGCGATTGAGGCGACTTTCGAAGACGCTGAGGGCCAAGTCTGGTCATCCAAAGGCGTGTACCATGCGGGCGCAGATGGCCGCGTGGATGTTGCCACCAGCGCTTCCTTTGGCGGAACCTATCAAGGCGTACACGCGCACGGGCTGACTTGGTCGGCATTGCCGCTACCGCTCTCGGAGCTTGGTGCCACCCCGGATCCCGCAAGCATAGGTGAAGATGCCCCAAGAACGCCGTCAATTCGACCTATGGAACCCACGACCGTTAAATATCGGGTTTTTGCGATAACGAAATTCGATCCGTTTGAGGCTCTGATTAACGAGGTTCAGCAGACAGTTTATACAATGGCGCCGGGGGTGGTGCGTGAAGAGATTGATCACGGTCAGGTTCGAGGTGTGCTGTTTCGACCTGAGAGTTTTGATCAACCACCGGCGGTTCTTTGGATCAGCGGGTCAGGTGGCGGTGTGTCGGATCGATCGGCCGCTTTGGTTGCTTCAAAAGGCTTTGCTGTTCTTGCAATCGCGACGTTTGCCTATGAAGGGCGCCCGGATGCATTAGAACGCATCCCGCTCGAGTATTTCCGAGACGGTGCAGATTATTTGCGCAACCGATTTAAAGTCGATCAAGTCGGCATCGCTGGTGGCTCTAGAGGGGGAGAAACCGCTCTCCTCGTGGCGGCGATATTTCCCAATAGGTTTGGCGCCGTGATGGCGAGCGTTCCATCAAACCTAATAAATGCGGGATGCTGTTCGCCAGAATCTTACAAGTATCCAGCTTACACATATGACGGACGCGACCTACCCGTCCTCACAGGCATGCCTGACTACTCAGCTTTAGATATGAGCTCGATACCTGAGTTACCAGAGACGTGGCGCTATGATTGGCAATTCCAGATGGACAAAGCCGAAGATGAGAACCTCATCCCCGTCGAGCGTATAAAGGCTCCAATCATGTTGATCAGTGGTGACGCTGACTTGCTTTGGCCGAGTTCCGTTGCCGCGAACAGAATTGCCGACCGTCTCAAGCAGAGCCAGTTTGAACACCCGATTACAAACCTGGTGTATGATGGCGCGGGGCACTTTTCAGGAGCGATGATGCCGTTCTCGGCGCTGACAGAAGTCGCGCTTCATCCGGTTATTAAATCGCGAATTCCATTAGGCGGATTCCCGCGTGCAAATGCCCATGCCAACTATGACGCCTTTGATGAACAAATAGCCTTCTTCAGGAAGAATTTGAAAAGCTCACAGCTACCCTAAGAGTTGCTTGTCGCTCGTCGGTAAGGTTGAAAACCCTGTTTCTAGTAATGTCCGGTTTTAGGAACTAGCAGCACCGCCCCCGTCACACACGCTCACGCACGGCCCGCTTCCCGTTACCCAAGTAACAGCATCAACGATACCTGAGCGCGATCGACGACCATGCCCATACCCCGGGCACAAGCGCCCTTGAGCCCCTGCCCTTAAAACCCGAGCTCACCCTCACGCATGATTAATCCACGGGATCAATCACAAGCCGAGCTCCTCTTCCCGGAGCCGCTTCACCTGGTCGCGTAACCGTGCCGCTTCTTCGAATTCAAGATTGGCGGCGGCTTCGCGCATTTGTTTTTCCAAGTCGTCGATGACGGCTTTGAGGTTGTGGCCCTGACCGGGCTCGAAATTGGCTTGGGTTTCGGCCACGGCGCGTTTGCGGGATTTGCCGCCTTTGAGCTGGGTGCGGCCGCCGGGCTTCTCGCCAAGCTCGCCGAGAATGTCGGCGACTTCGCGCTTAATCGTGGTCGGGGTGATGCCATGTTCGGCATTATAGGCTTCTTGTTTTTCGCGGCGGCGCTCGGTTTCGTCCATGGCGCGCTGCATCGAGCCGGTAATTTTGTCGGCATAGAGAATCACGCGCGCATCAGCATTTCGGGCGGCGCGGCCAATGGTCTGGACCAGGCTGGTCTCGGAGCGGAGGAAGCCTTCTTTATCGGCGTCGAGAATGCCAACCAGGCCGCATTCGGGAATGTCTAAGCCTTCGCGCAGCAGGTTGATCCCAACCAGGACGTCAAACTCGCCGAGGCGGAGATCGCGGATGATCTCGATCCGCTCAACTGTGTCCACATCTGAGTGCATATAGCGGACTTTGATGCCTTGCTCGTGCAGGTATTCGGTCAGGTCTTCGGCCATCTTTTTGGTCAGCGTGGTCACCAGGGTGCGATAGCCGGCGGCGGTGGTGTTGCAGATTTCGGCGGTGAGGTCGTCGACTTGGTTGCTGGTCCCGGTCGAGACGGGACGGACCTCTACGGTCGGGTCGAGGAGGCCGGTCGGGCGGATGACTTGTTCGGTGAAGACGCCGCCTGTGCGCTCAAGCTCCCACGGGCCGGGGGTGGCGGAGACATGTACGGTTTGCGGGCGCATGGCCTGCCACTCTTCGAATTTGAGCGGGCGATTGTCCATGCAGGAGGGCAGCCGGAAGCCATACTCGGCAAGCGTCCGTTTGCGCGCGAAGTCGCCTTTGAACATGGCGCCGAGCTGGGGGATGGTCTGGTGGCTCTCATCGACGAAGACAAGCGCATTGTCGGGCAGATACTCAAACATAGTCGGCGGCGGCTCGCCTGGCTTACGACCGGTGAGGTACCTCGAGTAGTTCTCAATCCCATTACAACTTCCAGTCGCAGCCATCATTTCCATATCATATTGGACGCGCTGTTCGATGCGCTGTGCCTCGAGCAATTTACCTTCCTTTTGGAAGTGGGCCAGCGTTGATTTGAGTTCGGCTTTGATTTGGTCGATCGCTTGGTTCAGCGTCGGACGTGGGGTGACATAGTGACTGTTCGCATAAAGCTTGATCGCCGGCAGCGTCTCCGACTTGCGGCCGGTCAGGGGGTCGAATTCGGTGATGCTCTCGAGCTCGTCGCCAAAGAAAGAGAGTTTCCAGGCCCGGTCTTCATAGTGCGCCGGGAAGATGTCGATTATATCGCCCTTCATCCGAAACGCGCCGCGCTGAAACGCCATGTCATTTCTTGTATATTGAAGTTCGACCAAGAGCTTGGCGACATCGCGCGGATCAATGCGCTGTCCCGCTTCCAGCTTGCGCGTCATCGATGTGTAGGTTTCCACCGAACCAATACCGTAAATGCATGAGACGGAGGCCACGATGATGCAATCGTCGCGCTCTAGGATGGCCCGGGTCGCTGAGTGGCGCATGCGATCAATCGCTTCATTGATCGAGCTTTCTTTCTCGATATAGAGATCGCGGCGCGGGACATAGGCTTCAGGCTGATAATAGTCATAATAAGACACGAAGTACTCGACCGCATTGTTCGGGAAGAAGGACTTAAACTCGCCATAGAGCTGCGCCGCCAATGTCTTGTTCGGCGCGAGGATCAAAGCGGGACGCTGCGTCGCTTCAATAATCTTCGCCATCGTAAACGTCTTACCGGTACCGGTCGCACCCAACAAAACCTGATCCCGTTCGTCTGATTGAATACCGTCGACCAGTTCGGGGATCGCGGTGCGCTGATCCCCCGCCGGTTCATACGGAGAATGCACTTTGAGTTCGATCCCGCCTTCTAGTTTCTCCCATCGCCGGTCTGGCCGATGCGGCGTCCATTCGCTTGAGGGCAACCCGCCCATCGCGTCGCGTGCAGCACCGGATATCTGAAAGCCAGTCTGCGTTTCGGAGACGCCGGAATGAGATTTTGAAGCCATGTCGACAACCTATGCGTTTCAAACGCCCATACAATAGATTGGATGCCGAACAATCTGCTCTAGTGACATGTTTTGTCAGGAGATGGTTGCGTCACGAACAGACTATTCGTGCCGACCGCTATGGGAGAACGCAATAATTTACCCTCGTGGCGCGCCGTCTAGAATAAATCCTCCACGTAACGTGTCATAATTGTGGCAATTACAACACACAAAAATTCCACTTGCGCCTGAAAATGACGATTCTGTTATCTGTTAATTGACGCACACTTATTCACGCCTCTAAGCACAGATACCTGCGTAAACAGGAAAGCTGCGTATTCAAGAAAACCTGCGTTTTTCTATTCGCGTATCGAGGGAGCTCCTAGGAGTGGGAGCGCTCAATTTATTGGAGGACGATAGATCATGACTAATGATCTTCTCAAGAAGAAGTTATTCGCAACGACGCTTCTCGCTGGCGTCGCTGGGGGTATGTGGACCGGAGCGGCTCTCGCTCAGGATGCCCCAGAAGACGATGACACAGTAACGGTCATCGAAGAGGTGGATGAAGAAGACGAAGCTCGCCAAGAGCGTGTTGTTGTTACCGGTTCGCGTATTGCGCGCGACGAGTTCAGCAGCGCATCGCCTCTTCAAGTTATCGACGGCGAAGTATCGCGTGACCTTGGTCTCATCGATGCATCTGACCTGCTCGGTCAAACCACAGTGGTTCAGGGTCAGCAGACAACAACGGGTCTGTCGACATCTGCAGGCCTGTTGACCGATTCTGGTCCAGGTTCAGCGACCGCTTCTCTACGTGGTCTCGACGCTGGTCGTACCCTGGTTCTCATTAACGGTCGCCGCCTTGCACCAGCTGGTGTGCGTGGTGCGCCAAGTGCACCAGACTTGAACTTGATCCCAGGTTCACTGATCGAGCGCGTTGACGTTCTTCTTGACGGTGCGTCTTCGGTTTACGGTTCTGACGCGGTTGCGGGTGTTGTTAACTACATCCTGCGTGACGATTTTGACGGGCTGCAGCTCGACGCTTTCGTAACTGACCCAGAATTCAGCAATAATGGTGGCCGTCAGCAGGTTTACTCTGCAACATTCGGCATCTCAAACGACCGTGGCTTCGCGACATTCGCGGGTGAGTACTCTCGCACCGAGGGTTTCCGCTTCCGTGACGTCGGCAGCTTCTATGAGCCATATGCTGGCAACTGTCAGAGCACATATGTTCAAGGTGCAAGCGGCCAGATCTATGACGCTTGTGGCGGTTCATTTGGTGCTGGTGCGGTTTCGCAAACACCACTGGGCTTCCTCGGATATGACCCAATCAATGGTGGCGATGCTGACCTTCCATTCGGCTTCTTCCGCATCCCGGTAACGGCCGACTTGCTGTCTCCAGATAGCGTTAACGGACAAGCTCTGTTGCTCTTCCCTGAGGAACTTAATCAGTCAATCGCGCCTGATTTCCAGCGTTTCTCTCTTTACTCTACGGGTGAGTATAACTTGAACACTTATGGCGACATGACGGCTTACTATGAAGCCTCACACGCTGTTCGTGAAACAAGCAACAACACCTCTGGACAAGGCCGTGTCCGCTTTACTGCTGACTATGCCCTGAACCCATTTGATGGTTTCGGTGGTACACTCTACTTCAACAACAGACCCGCATCATTGGTGGTTTGAAAGGCGATCTGCCATTTGTTGATGGACTAGGCAGCTTGAAGAACTGGGGCTATGACGTTTATGCGAGCTATAGCCGTTCAAACGGTGATGACAGCATTAGCGGCATTCCATACTTCCCGCGCCTTGAGCAAACTCTGGCCAACACCACTGTCGACCCAATCACGGGCGACTCTAGCTGTGCGCCTCGCGGCGTAACGGGCGAAGGTCAGACCATTAACTGTCGTGCATTAGACTTCTTCTCGCCTGAGTTCATTCTCACAGGCCGTTTTGCAGATCCTGCGGACAACGAATACTTCTTCCCGAACCGTATCACCAATACGGTCGTTGAGCAGATCGTTTACTCAGGCTTCGTAACCGGTGATGTGTTTGAGCTTCCAGCAGGCCCAATCGGCGCCGTGCTTGGTGGTGAACTTCGTGAAGACCGCATTGAAACGCGGACTGATGTCGGTACTGCCGGCGGCGAATTCTTCGGCTTCTCTTCTGACCCGGGTTCGAACGGTGAACGTACACTGATCGAAGCGTTCGGTGAGGTTGAGATCCCTGTTTTCAAAGACCAACCATTTGCTCAGGATCTGTCGATCAACCTGGCTGCGCGTTACACCTCTGAAAACAATTTCGGTGAAGAAACTACTTACCGGATCCAAGGTAACTACGCACCTGTCGATTGGTTCCGTGTCTGCGGTTCATTCGGTACATCTTACCGCGCACCAAACGTTGGTGAGCAGTTCGGTGGCCGCGTCGTTGGCTTCGGCAACCCGAACGATCCATGTCGTACACCTGGCCTGACTGTGCCATTCGGGGACTACGACAACGATCCTTCGACACCTGAAACCCGCGAATACCAGCCGGATCTGGAAAACCGTACACAAGTTGTCCTCGACAACTGTACAAATGGTGGCGGCCCCTTCGGCCTGGCACCAACCGATCCGACAAATCTCGGTATTGGTGGTCTTGGCACCACGAACCCAGTGTTCTTCGGTTCGCCAACTCAGGGTGCAAGTGGTTCAAACCCGAACCTCGAAGCAGAAACGTCTGAAGCCCTCGCGGGTGGTATCGTATTCGAACAGCCTTGGTTCGACGCATTCGACTTCCGCCTCTCGGTTTCTTATTATGACATCGAGATCATCGACGAAGTTGCAAACCTGACTGCGGCAGACATTGTTGCAGCATGTTATAACTCTGTCGGTCTGACCGATCCTCAGTGTCAGTTCGTTACACGTACACCACGTGTTGCTGGCGATGAGACCTCAGGTGAGATTACGTTTGTTGAAGCTCTGAACCCGAACCTCGACCAACGGAATACACGCGGCGTCGACTACAATGTTGAGTTCGATTACGCCTTCAACATTCCGCAGCTCGAAGGCGATATCAATTACTCGTTCATCGGCCGCGCCACCAACACGCTTGAGCAAGTTGCTCTCGAAGCGATCGTTGGCGGGTTCGACGAAAACGACAACCTGGGCGAATATGGTAACCCAGAATGGCGTTTGAACCTCACCAATATTGTCCAGTACAATGACTGGTCTGTCCTGTGGCAGTCTCGCTACATCGACAGCATGATCGAGGACAATATCGAAGATCAGCGTAACGAACCAACGACATCGTTCTTCAGCCCATGTGTTCAGGCTGGCTACACAAAATGTCTTCAGTTCGACGATCTCGACGAGTACTGGGTCCACGACATGTCAGTCCGTTACGAGACTGGTACTTGGGTCCTTCGTGGCGGTGTCAGCAACATCTTTGATGAAGCTCCACCTCTGACCACGAATAACGACGTCAGCAACCTTGCTGGTATCGGTTATGACCTCGGCGGACGGACACTGTTCTTCAACGTGACCAAAGCCTTCTAATTTGGCTCAGGCCACGCGCCTGAAGTCTAAACAATCAAGCCCGCGCCAAGAGATTGGCGCGGGCTTTTTTTACTTTCGTTTCGGGTGTGTAGACCGGTGTAAACACTACTTTCGGAATATTGCTTTGTGTGAATCCCTATGGTTATCTTGAACCATCAGGGACAGAGGAATCACACAATCATGAAACGTCTTATCGCTCTTGCGGCAGCCGTTAGCGGCTTGCCATTTGCAAGCCACGCAATGCCCACACCGGTACCTACAGAAGTTTGGGCCGACACAACACAAGTTCAATCGCTCGACATGGCCCCGAATGCCGAACGCATAGCCATGCTTATGCGCCGTGAGCGCGGGGCAGATCACGAGATTTTGATCTTCGATACGGACGACATTAAAGGCAGTTTGAAAGCGATTGAAGCGGAAGGATTGACCCCGCTTAACCTCGCTTGGGTCAATGATGATTATCTCGTCATCAACTTTCTCCTCGAAACAGAAGAAATGGGCCGGCCGGTCAATTTCCGCCGGACCGCATCGTACAATGTGGAAACGGAGGAATGGACGTCATTGATCAAAACCACCAATCGTCCAAATCCGCGCGACCCAATGGATCAGTTCATGGGCAATCTCGGGATTGGACAAGTGGTGAGCACGCTGCGCGATGACCCAAATCATGTCCTTGTATCGCACACGGAAAAAGCCGGGGGTGCGCCAAACTATTATCGTACCAATGTGAAAAACGGATCCCGAAAGCAAACCCTGCGCGGCGGTGGTCGTTTCTCCAGCTTCACTTTTGACCGGGAAGGCAATGCCCGCGGCGCGACAGAGTATGATGCCGCGAACAATCGCGTGGTCACATACGCAAGAAAGTCTAATGATGATGAGTGGAAGGAAATTGGCGCCTTGAATGCGTCAGAACGCGATTCTTTCGGATTGTTGGGCTTCTATGACGAAAGCAAACCGCATATCGCGACGGTCTCAGCGACGGTTCCAGGCGGCAACAATACCGCCATCTACGATGTGAATCTCAATACAGGCGAGCGCGAATTGGTGTTTGCCATTGAAGGGTATGACGTTAACAGCGTTTTGACCTCGCCGCGCCTTTCCGACGGCTCAAAAATTGTCGGCTACAGCTATGGCGATAAAGAAGGCAATCAACGATACTATCTCGATGCTGAGCTGAACGCGCTGCACCAAGGTCTGAGCCAGGCCTTCCCGGATCGTTTTGTCCGCATCCAACGTGTTTCAGACGATGGCAGCACGGTCTTGGCCTATACGTTTGGCCCGCAA
>JABSQA010000126.1 GCA_013213825.1 Henriciella sp. | reverse complement strand
TACCACGAGCCATGGCAGCTGCCAGTGCGTGGGTCAGAAGAAGTGGGATCGCAGCAACCAGACCAAGCACTGTGGTCATAAGCGCAACTGAAATACCGCCAGCCATCAGTTTCGGATCACCGGCACCGAAGTTTGTAATCGCGGTAAAGGTAATGATCATACCGATAACCGTACCGAGCAGACCCATAAGCGGGGCCACGGCGGCGAGCACTTTAACGATGTCGTTGAAGCGTTCGATTTTCGGAGATTCGCGCAAGATCTGTTCGTCAAGCTTAAGCTCGAGTGTTTCCAGATCAGCGTTCTTATTGGTCTCATACGCTTCGAAGACACGTGCGAGTGGGTTGCCGTCGCCAGCCTGCTTGGTTTTCGCAGTTGAACGGATAGCGTTGCCCATGAAGAACAGCGTGATGATCTTGTACAGCGCAACGGTCAGACCAAAGATCAAAAGACCGATAACGATGTAACCAATTGTTCCACCTTGGCCGATGCGCTCAGCCATGCTTGGCTTGTCCCCTTCAATTTTGAAGAGTTCGCCGCGGTTCGGGTCGAACGGCACGGTCATGGTTGAGCCTTCTTGGCCATTGATCAGCGATCTAAATGCACTGCGGAAGCGTCCGCCTGGCTGACGCTGCAATTTCTCAAGGTAGAAATCGCCTGCGCCATTACGTTCGATCGTAACGAAGCCAGCATCATTGTTGGTCGCGGCGATGAAGGTACCAACTCGGGTCACTTCGACATCCTCAACGGCTTCGTCAGAACCGCCCATCGAAACCGGAGAGCTGAACGTCTTGACCTCAGACTGAGCGATCATCTCCTGCAAAATCGCTTTTGGCAGGCGATCCAATTCTTCGCGCGTTGGAAGCGTGGTGGCTTCCGCCACTTCAGAAAGCTCTTCAAAGCGACCTGGATAGTCGAAGCTTGCGAGACTTTCACGCATGAGTGGCTGAACTTCACCAACCACGGCGCGGAATTCACCAACCAATTGCGCGAAATCACCGGCTTGAACATCAAGTTCAGCCGCCAGTGTGTCGATCTCAGCTTGGTAAGCATCAAACTGTGCGCTCAGGCGATTGCCGACAGCGTTCGCTTGCGCGAGTTCGCCGCGAGCTTCATCCATTTGCCGTTCTTGATCATCCACAGCGGTTTGGAATTCGCGAAGACGCGTTTGATTTTCTTGCGACATCTCATTGCTGTCCTGCTGGACGCGATTGAGAATGTCAGACAAAGACACCTGAGCCATTGCAGGCAAAGATGCGACCATCGAGGCACCAGCAAAAGCTGCTGCAATCCCAATGGTTTTAAGTGATTTTGTGAACGTATTCATGTGTTCTTTCCTCAACTCCATCGGGGCTTACTGAACAGCAAGCTTGGTTGCGGGCACATACATCACGTCTTGTGTGCGTTTACCCTGGATGATGCGAATGGCTTTTTCGATTTCAGCCTTGTACTTGTTCTCAAGGTCTACCCAAGAACGGGACTCGCGGTCATAGCGCTTTGCGTAGCGACCGGTGCGATCCATGTAGACCAAGGCCACGCGGCCAAACAGAACCATGTCGACAGATACTTCCTTGCCGTCCACATCGATAATCTCTGTCCAAGTGTCGGTCTTACGGCCGACTTCCATTTCAGACGTGTAGGCATCCATGATCTGGCGATAGCGCTCGGTCACTGAAATATTCGGGTCGACCAGATATTCCCGTAGGCGGGCAATACGGTCTTTACGCTCTTGCAAACGGAATGGCAGGTCAGCGTCGATAAACATGTCGAGATCGTCGACCAGAGCCTCAAGCATTGGGACGGTCTGAGAGGTGATCTCGTCCACACGTGCAAGCTGATCCGTTAGCGATGCAATTTCCCGCTCTTGGCTTTCAACCGCAGCGGCTTGCTGACGGGCGTATAATTCAGCGGCTGTTTTCCGCTGCAACAAGGTGCGGAATTCACCGACCATGTCTGAACGCTCATCATCGAGCTGATTGATTTGCTGCTGAACTTGTTCGGCGCGGCGTGTCGCCTGTTCGCCGGTCGCGATCGCGCGATCCAGTCCCTGAGCAACAGCAGGTGCGGTGAAACCCACAACCGTTGCCGCTAGAATGGCTCCGCGAGCCGGTGTCAGAACATTCTTCATGAAGTCTGCCTCTCACTCTCCAAATGTGGCGACGTCAGATGACGCCGCAAAAAACTCGTTAGAACCTCGACATGCTGTCGAAGCTTCGGCTGTGCGGAACAAACACACTCCGCCAAGGTATTAAAGGATAACGGGCTAAACCCACCTCCTCCCAGTTTGTGACCTTGAGACTTTATCGTCTTTCTAATCTACGCAGCGCACGGGGTTACCCGCAGGTCAGAGTCGCATACGAAATCACCTCTGCAAAAAGCTCAGGACCTTGTCAAACTTTCATTCATAATTGAGGCAGTTGCAAGGCCTTTTTGAAATATTATTACACACTCATGATCAAGGCGCACGCACGCCGCGCATTCATCATAGGCTAAGACAACTGAAAAGTGGCTGGGGTGCCAGGATTCGAACCTGGGAATGCCGATACCAAAAACCGGTGCCTTACCACTTGGCGACACCCCAACTGAGCGGCGGACATAACCAATCCCATTTCCGGTTGCAACACCCAAATCGCTGCGGCTGAACCTGCAACTGCAATTTTACAGAAAAAGCCCCCTGCTTGCTGCGGAAATCTGATCGTTGAGATCTTTGTGTTTTGACAAACGCTATATTAAGACCCATATCGTTATCCGATAAATAAAGATTTGGAGCTTTCCTCCTATGAAAACGTTTTTTGCATCTCTTGGCGGCGCGGTGATCGGTTCGATTGTTGGACTGTTCCTGCTCTTCTTTATCGGCATGGCCGTAATCCAGATGTCGATCAACAACGCCATCAAATCCGCCTCCGGACCGGAAACCGGCCAAGATGATGGCAATGCGATTGTCTTGACCTTAGATCTGCGCAGCGCCTTGGATGACCAAGCAGCGACCACAGGTCCAGAAGCTTTTTTCGGCGGCGCGACAGGATTTATTGATAATATTACGAAGCTCGATGCTGCGGCAACCGATGATCAGGTCAAAGGCCTGTATGTCCGAGCCAGCGAATTCGGTATTGGATCCGCACGCGCGGAAGAATATCGCGATGCATTCAAAAACTTTCAGAACAATGGAAAGTTCATCATCACACATAGCCAAGGCACATATGGTGGCGGACCTTCGGGCTATCGCGCCATCGCCACATCCGATGAAATTTGGATGCAGCCTGGCAGTGATTTAATCGCCAGCGGCCTAGCTTTGGAAACATTATTCCTAAAGGGACTGTTCGACAATTTGTCGATCACGCCAGAGTTTGAAGCGCTGTATGAATTCAAGAATGCGCCGAACACCTATGAAGAAGAAACCTTCACGGAGCCTCATCGCCGCGCGATGACGGATCTGGCGCTTTCGCTGTGGAACGAGTCGCTCGCTGACATCGCCTCAGATCGCGGCGTTTCTGTCGAACAAGCGCAAGCAATTCTCGAATCAACGCCGCTTAGCGCCGAACAACTTGTCGACGTGAATTTCGCAACCAAGCTCGGTTGGCCGGAAGGTGCGCTCGAATCCGCAATTGAACGCGCCGGTGAAGACGCCATTTCGATCGAGATCGATTCTTACACGGCACCGACCTCCGAATTTGGCTCACCGGTCATTGCGATTGTTGGCGGCCAAGGTCCAATCGTAAGCGGCGGCGCGGGTGGAAGCCTGTTCCAAGAAGGCCAAGGGTTCGCATCCGACGATATCGCCGCTTCGATTCTCGAGGCCGGACGCGATGAAGATGTGAAAGCGATTGTCTTCCGAGTCGACAGCCCCGGTGGATCCCCCACTGCCTCAGACCAAATCTGGCGGGCCGTTCAACGCGTGCAAGAAGAGCAACAAAAACCTGTCGTCGTCTCGATGGCTTCTGTTGCTGCGTCCGGCGGATACTATGTCTCTACGGGAGCTGACTGGATCGTTGCAAACCGCACGACGATTACTGGATCAATCGGTATCTTTGGCGGCAAATTTGCCATTAATGAGGGTCTGGCTCGTATCGGCGTCAATGCGGAGTCGATCAAAATCGGCGGCGATTTTACCGGCGCCTTCACAACAACCGAAGCGTTCACGGAAGATCAACGCGCGAGCATGCGCGCCTGGCTCGAACGCGGCTATGGCCGTTTCACCCAATTGGTCAGCGACGGCCGTGGCCTCAGTCTAGAGCAAGTAGATGCGGTTGCCCGGGGACGCGTCTGGAGCGGTGAAGACGCCTTTGATAACGGTTTGGTCGACGAGCTGGGCGGACTTACCACCGCCATTGCCAAAGCTAAGAGCTTGGCGGAAATCGAAGATGACGCCGATATCCGCTTGATGACTTATCCAATGGCCACTCCGGGCTTCGCCATGTTTGGCGCTCAAGCCAGCACGTCGGCTCAACAATTAGAGGCGATTGGTCAATTGGCGGACATGATCAACGATCCGCAGGTACAAGCCTTAATCCAAGAAGCGGAAGCGGCCCGCAGTTCACGCATTCAGGCCCGTATGCCGTCATTCATCGAACGCTAATCCGTTCTCACTGTTTGCTGGGCCTTTCGACCATTGGTCGGAAGGCTTATTCTTATTCGGAGGCCTAACCGCGGCGCCAAACCGCATCGCTTTATCGCACCCGTCATCCCATATGGGTCTCAGACAAAAAGGATCAGCCGATGCCCCACTCCATCAAAGACCGCATGACGCAGTATCACACGCGCGACACGGCTGAGACGATGGCGGATGTCCGACATGAGGTTGATCGGCTCGATCGCCTCCTGGTTGAACTATTGGTCGAGCGACAGTCTTTCATGGACGCCGCGGCCCGCATTAAGGGCACACGCAAATCTGTGCTTGATCGCCCACGGATTGAAGATGTCGTGGCTAAAGTGAAAGCCGAAGCCACCAAAAAGGGGTTATCACTCGCGATCGCAGTGCCGGTTTGGAGAACCCTAATTGATCGCTGCATCGCCTATGAGTTTGAATCTTTTGATCGCCTCAAGCCGGGCTTGGACAATTCATAACTCGCTCTGGCGCAGGCCTCGATGGTTTGCACCAATCCTTCTTTCAGAGAGGAAAGTGCGGTCGCGGCTTCCACGCGTGATATAGGATCGTCGTCTCGACCGCGCTTTTCCACGCTAGCGCATTCCTCCGCAAAACTCATCGCGCCAATGCTCAAGGCTGCACCTTTTAGCGTGTGCGCCGCATCAGCCCATTGCTGCCGATCCACATCTGGATCAAGCAAACGCCCCCAAGTCTCGGCCTGGTTTCGAAAGATGTCTAAGACCTCGTCAGCGAGATCGACATCACCCCCGGTCATGTTGAGGAGGTGCTCAATATCTATTTGCATCACAGCCTTCCTGATTTTTTCGCATAATTATTGCATGTAAATGCAACTTTTTTGATCTCAGCCTCTTTTCGTTAAGACGATTCTGGTTTAATGATATTCGATAAGTTTAGGGGTTTACCATGCTCAATCTCTTTGTCGCCATTCGGAACTTTACCGTCGCGCTTATACTGGCCTGGATGGGTTTTTCTGTTGCGCCCGATTCTGACGATAAACAAGACCAGCGGTCTGTCGCGCCGAACGCGAGCTCTTTAGGCCTGTTTACTGGCTGAAACTGATAGTGGGCGGGAAGCTCATAATCGGTCTATAAGAGCGCAATGCCGCTTGGACGTTTTTTATACAAAACAGCTACGACTCTCATCGCGCCTTTTTTGGGCGCGATATTTCGTCGTCGTGCAAAGTCTGGAAAAGAAGATCCAACCCGGATTAACGAACGCCTAGCGCGAGATTTATGCGAGCGCCCCTCTGGACCGCTCTTGTGGATGCATGCGGCCAGCGTTGGAGAGTCTCAACTCCTTCTAGAACTCGCACGCCGCCTTGTTGACGCCGACGATTATGCCGGCGGCTTCTTGTTTAGCTGCCAAACTCAAACAGCCGCGCGCTTGATCGCCAAAGCGATCGCAGAAGACACCGTTCTGAAAGATAGGACCTGTCTGCAACAAATGGCACCCGTCGATACCGCACCAGCGATTCAAAGATTCTTGGATCACTGGTCTCCCTCCGCAGTGATCGTCGCCGAAGGGGAAATTTGGCCCACTACGCTGTTGGAACTGGAAAAGCGAGGCATTTCGGTCGCGCTGATAAATGCGAGAATGACTGAGAAGACCATTCTTGGATGGATGCGGTGGCCCAAAACAGCGCGGGGCGTTTTCTCAAGCTTAGATGTATTGATCGCAGCTGATGTTCAAACACAAACAGGCCTGAAAGAGCTTTCTGGCAAATCAGTAATCTGTCCCGGTAACTTAAAATCCGCCCTCCCCGCACCTAGTGTCGATCTTGCCGAACTCGAACCGATCAAGCGCGCGATCGGCGATCGCGCCGTTTTGTTCGCAGCGTCCACGCATGCTGGTGAGGAAGCGCTCGTCATAGACGCCTGGATGCAGATGGCTGAAAAACCATTTTTAATCATTGCACCAAGACACCCCGAGCGCGGCGATGATGTCGACGCCCTGCTCTCAATGACGAAAGCCGCTGTCGCGCGCCGATCAGAAAACGACGAAGTGGAAAAATCCACCGAAATTCTTCTGGCCGACACAATGGGCGAAATGGGTCTTTGGTATAGCTTGGCCGACACCGTCTATCTAGGTGGAGGACATGCGCCGGGCGTTGGCGGACATAATCCAATTGAGGCCTTGCAACTCAACATCCCCGTCCTTTCCGGGCCAAGCATTTTCAATTTCCGAGACCTCTCAGAGCGTTTGCTCCCCCTACAAGGGTTCTCGATCATTCATGATGCTCAAGAATTGGCCTCTACATTCCCCGCACCACCTGTGTCTGCTGAGATGAAAACGCTGCTAAAAGCCGATTCTCTAGGACCTATGGCGAGGACGCTTGAGGCGCTTGAACCGATGTTGAAACAAGCGGGATTACGTCCATGAGGGAACCCAGGTTTTGGTCTCGGGATGTAGATCCAAAGTCCCGTGAAGCCGCGCCGGTTATGCGCGCGCTCCTGACCCCATTTGCCTGGGCTTATGCCGAAATCACGCGCCGAAAAATCGCGTCGGCCGCGCCCGTCTCGGTTCCAGCCATCGTTATTTGCGTCGGAAACTTGACCGCGGGCGGCACGGGTAAAAGCCCAGTTGTAACGGAGTTGCGCGCACGCCTTGAATCGAAATTGGGATTGCGGGTGGCCACACTAAGCCGAGGCTATAAGGGACGATTGAAAGGTCCCCTAAAAGTCCAACATGGACGACACACGGCTACGGAGGTTGGCGATGAGCCTCTCATGCTGTCTGCCACCGGAGAGAGTTGGATTGGCGCCGATCGCGCCGCAGCGGGTCAGGCCATGTGCGAGGCTGGGGTCGAACTTATCTTGATGGATGATGGTCATCAGAACCCGGGCCTGGCTAAGGATTTCACCTTAATTGTCGTCGATGCCGAAGCGGGTTTTGGAAATGGTTTTGTCATCCCCAAAGGCCCTTTACGTGAATCGGTCCAAGACGGACTTGAACGGGCTGATGCGATCATTGTGATGGGCGACGGCAATGAACCGGCAATCCTACACGACCACAATCTTCCGATCTTTCGCGGCCAGATCACGGCAGGTCAGAAACCGCCAGCGGACCGCTATGTTGCTTTTGCTGGCATTGGTCGGCCCGAAAAATTCTTTGATACTCTGCAACAGCTCGGAGTGGATTTACGAGATTCCGTGCCGTTTCCGGATCATCACGTCTTCACCGAATCAGATATGCGCTACTTGCGCCGATTGGCCCGCGATCATGGCGCTTGGCTCATCACCACTGAGAAAGATTATGTCCGTTTGTCCACCGAGATGCGTCGCGAGATTGAATATCTTCCGATTCAGGTCCAATTCGACCGGGAAGCCGACCTCGACTCACTCCTCGAAGATATGATCAAAGCCAAAGCCGATGGCTAAAACAGCGCAACAATATATTCGTCCGAAAGACATTGATAATCGCTCCACCTTTGGTCAGCGAATGATGTGGCGGTTTGAATCCGTTGCTTGGGACGTTGTCTATTGGTGGCCAATGAAGGCGCTGGGCCCTGACCGGGCTTCGAACTTTCTTGGCTGGTTGATAAAATCCATCGCGCCTTTGTTCTCTCAAAACAAAACCGTTAAGCGCAATCTGCAACTGGCCTTTCCAGACCTGTCTGAGGCGGAACGCGAAAAAATTGCCAAGGATTCTTGGGAAAGCGTGGGTCGTACGGCAGGTGAGTTGCCTCACCTGCCCAAAATTGACCCTTATCACGGCGACCGCGTCGAAGTGATTGGCGCTGAACATCTCGACGCGATTGAGGCATCCGAACAAGGCGCGGTGATTGCGACGGGACATTTCGCAAATTGGGAGATTATGGCAGCAGCCATTTGTCGTCGTCCCGTGGATTGCTTGATCACCTATCGCGCACTGAACAATCCCCATATCGATCGCAAACTCAATAAAGTCCGGCATGATTATGGAATTGGGGTTTTGACTCCGAAAGGCATGGGCACGCGCGAATTAATGCGCGCCCTCAGCCAAGGCCGATGCGCGGCTTTACTCAATGATCAAAAATTCAATCAGGGACTGGCCATCCCGTTTTTTGGACACGAAGCGATGACAGCACCCGGCCCCTCGCGCTTAGCCCTCAAATACAATGTCCCGATCGTGCCCCTGACAACCCGGCGAACAGGCCCCGCCCGATTCACTGTAACCGTACATGAGCCCTTCTATCCTGAGCAGACCGGGGACAATGAAGCAGATGTCCGCGCCTGTGTTGAGCGTATTACGGCCTATATCGAAGAAGAAGTTCGCGCCAATCCAGGCCAGTGGTTTTGGCAACACAGACGCTGGCCCAAAGCCGCATGGAAAGAAGCTGGCATCGTTTAGAGGCTGTCCATTCTACACCCACGCTCTATAGTCTGTGACGAGCCCTCAAGGATCTGCAATCATGCCGCCTATTTATGATCTGATCGCCATTATCGCGCTGGGATTTTGCGCGGCGTTAGGGCTGGGCGCAATGCTTGCGCCAAAGTGGGCTACGGGAGTCGTGCGCCTCGTGCCCAATCCGGATCCGGATAAGCCAGGTGGCTTCTCAGAATTTCGCGCAACGTATGGTGGATTGCTGTTGCTCATCCACCTGTCGGCTCTGATCTTGATGCTGCAAGCGAACTTAAACGTCGCCTATAAGATCATAGCCGTGTTCCCAATTGCCATGGGATGGCTGGGCGCGGGCATGGGGCGGTTTTTGTCGCTCGTACTCGATAAGAAAGAAAACCGTGAGAACGG
>JABSQA010000125.1 GCA_013213825.1 Henriciella sp. | reverse complement strand
AGTCTCCTTCAATCGCCGAGGTCATCCGTCCTGGAATCGGCTTGGTCATTGTCTGTCTCCTGCCGTCATGTTACGCGACACATATCATTCACTTTATATGGTGTAAAGTAGACTATTATGTCCCATGCGCTTCATCCCTCATCTTTCATCATTCTCGGCATCGTTGAGCGACTTGGCGATGCGACCTCATACGATTTGAAGAATTGGGCTGATGGGTCGATAGGCTATTTTTGGAACTTCTCCCGCGCCAGTCTGTACAAAGAGCCCGCGCGGCTCGTTCAACTCGGCTTGCTCTCTGAACGGCAAGAAGAGACCGGGCGACGAAGACGCCTTTACGCTATGACGGACAAAGGCCGCACCGCCCTATCCGACTGGCTCGCCACGCCAAGCGAGCAAGCGACGGAGATCCGTGATCTCGGCCTGCTTAAACTCTATTTCGCGCAAAGCGGCACGCAGGCGGCTCTTGATAGTCTGATTCAAGATCAACTCTTGGCGCATCGACACCGCCTCGAAACTTACCGAACGCTAGAGCAAGACCTCGCCGCCAATCCGGATTATCGGTTCTATGCCGCAGCCCTCGCCATGGGGCTCAAATACGAAGAAATGTCCGTGGCGTATTGGCAAGATTTGGCCAAGGCTCAGCTCAAGGTTGAATGAGCTGAGCCGCGCCCGCTCTGTCGACACGCTTGCGCGACGAGCGGCTCTAACGCGCCCCAGGCTTTGTATTGACGCACGGCTAATGGCGCGCCCAGCCAAGCGTCTTCAAAAGCCTCCCTTGCTTCGGGATCTTTCAAAATCGGGACAAGCGGGTCGACGCAGATGCGGATGGTGAAGAGCACAGCCCCCGTTTTGGGCAATTTTCGAATTGTCTGTCGCTCCACCCGCAAATGCAGATCGCTGAGCTGCTTCCCCGTGACCGTCGGACGATCGGGCGTATAGCGCTTTTCACTCGCTTGCACCGTCCAGTTAAATCGTTCCAAGACCACATCCGGATTGAGACCGGTAAATATTCGCGCGATCCGAGCTGACAGCCCTGGATCGCCCCCAGGAACCGGCCCATGCAACCCGCCGAGATCCATGCCAATACGCTCTGGCAAAGTCCAATAAGTCGGCGCGCACAAAACCCCCGCGATTAAACGCCAATCGCCTGGCCGCGCCGCAGTGAGCAAACACAAATCATCGGATACCAGTGACCCAGCCTCTTCGAGCGCGGTCGGCATGGATTGTGTCGGCGTCTCTCCGGTCGCCGCCATGATGAGCTCCAGCGTCTCTGCCGCTGCCGCGCCGTCCAAATCTCCGCCGACAACATTGGCGCGCATCATTTTTAGGATCAGGCATTTATCGCGCAGCCAAGCCCCTGCCTCAGTGTCCGGCGCCAGCCATTGCGACGCCGGTACTGGCTTTAGGTCAGGTTCAAATCGCGGCGTGCCTTGCAGAAAAGGAAGATATGGCGGCGTGCGCGCGCTAAGCGACACGGGCGCTGCCCCATACGGCGTATCCCGCTATTTTCGGCGTATTCGGTAAATACATGCTGTGATGCTGATCGACGCGGAAACCTTCTGATTCCAGCATGGTTCTGGTGTCGCGGGTCAAATGGCAGCCGCCGACCAAACGCTTCCAGACCGGTTCGATCCGGCGCTGCCATTTGGCAACCCCTTCATCTGGTGCCAAGCCATGTTCCGAGAATAGGATTTTACCATCAGGTTTCATCACGCGCCTGAGTTCCGCCAATGCCGCTTGCCAATCAGGAATGGTGCACAATACGAACGTGACCACAGCTGTATCAACGCTTTGATCTTCCAAAGGCACCGCCTCTGCACCGCACGTATGGATGTCGCTGGAATATCCGAAATCGCCTTCATCGCGGGTCGCCTCAGCCCGTTTCACCATCGGAGGGTGCGGTTCAATGGCGTGCAAATGCGACACGCGCGATGGGTCATAGAAGGAAAAATTTGTTCCGGTGCCACAGCCCAGTTCTAGCACTACGCCTTCTGCCAAAGGGACGATCTTTTCACGTTGTTTCATCATTGGTCCCGTACCGCATCCGAACGCGATCAAGGGGGGCAAGACATAACGATCCCAAAGGCCAAACATGGTATTTACTCCTGTGCACTTAGACGAGACTGCGCCGCGGCATTGGCGGGACGAAGGACCAAAGCGGTCTGGGTAATCGACACTTCATATTCCAATCCATCCGCCATCGGCGCATAGACCGCTGAGCCGAAGCTGGCATCTTTGTGACTGGTGCCGAGACCAAACCGTCCGCCTTGCTCTTTGGCAAGCGCATACACATCCAATCCAGGGTTTTCATAAAGTTGGATGCCCGTGCTGGTCGCCTGGCTCACACGCGTCGTCGTGTATCGTTGCGCGAAACGTCCTTCGAGAAAGTCGAGACGATAGACGCTGTCATACCCCAACATTTGTGACATCGGTTTGAACGTGATCACCTGCGCGCCGAGGGCAAATTGATCGCCCTTAATTTCACTAATGACACGCATCTCATCGTCCGGCAGTTCCAGCGTGACGCTATAGGTGTTCTCAGTATTTGGCGTTGCATCAAAACTGACTGTCGCGACCATGCGCTCATAGGTTAGGCGTTTATAAGTCTGGAGGTTTAGCCCGACGAAGGTGCCGAGCCCGGCAGCCCCTAAAAAGCCAATGCCGAATAAGAACCGCAATCCGCCAGCCGCCAAACGCAGTTTCAGCAACCGGCCAAGCCCGGCAAAGCTCAGCATTAATCCTATCACGCCCGCCAAAGCGGGTAAGACCCACCAGATCAAACCCATGTGTCACCTCCTTCGCGCGCCCCCTTACAGCGCTCTGACCCTGACTATATCAGTGGTTAAAGATTTCGCGAGGGCAGAGTTACAGGGCTCCCCTTTTGCGCTCAAATTCGCTAGCACGTTTGGATGACTGATTTGAACGCTCTGATCGCTGCTTTGCCAAAGGCCGAACTTCACCTGCATTTAGAGGGCAGCCTTGAGCCCGAGCAATTGATGCATTTCGCCGAACGCAACCAAGTCGATATTCCTTTTGAGACTTTGGAAGACGTGAAGGCTGCGTACAATTTCTCCAATCTGCAGGATTTCCTCGATATCTATTATCAAGGGATGTCGGTTTTGCTGACCGAAGCCGATTTTCATGACCTCACCGATGCCTACCTTCAGCGATGTCAGGCGGACAATGTCCGACATGTCGAAGTGTTTTTCGACCCGCAGGGCCATACCGAACGGGGATTGCCATTCAGCACACCGATCAATGGCATACTCTCTGCCCTTGATGCGGCTGAGCGCAAATATGGCATCACCTATAAGCTGATTATGTGTTTCTTACGGCATCTGTCTGAAGCAGACGCTTTTGAGACTTTGGCCCAAGCCGACCCTTATCTCGACCGAATTCACGGCGTCGGTCTGGACAGTAGCGAACTCGGTCACCCGCCGTCGAAATTTGCCAAAGTGTTTGCCACCGCGCGCGAAAAGGGTCTGAAACTTGTGGCGCATGCGGGCGAAGAAGGCCCACCAGAATATGTTTATGAGGCGCTGGATATCTTACAAATTGACCGCATCGATCACGGCAATCGATTGCTTGAAGACGATGCTCTGATCGCCCGTGTGCGGGAGGCGGACTTGACGCTAACCGTTTGTCCGCTTTCCAATCTATCGCTGTGTGTGGTCGATGATTTGAAAGACCATCCTATGAAAAAAATGCTGGACCTTGGCCTGCGCGCGACCATGAACAGTGATGACCCGGCTTATTTCGGGGGCTATGTGAATGAGAATTACCGCCAGACGGCAATGGCTGTGAATCTGACCCGCGACGACATCATCACACTGGCGAAAAACAGCTTTACCGGCTCCTTCCTGAGCACGGACGATCAAGCCGAGCACTTAAAAGAAATAGATAAAGTCGCTGCAGCCTTCGTTTAAGGGCCAATCAAACGGACCTGGTCATTTCGGCCACGCCCCACTTTCGCCCGCTCGCGCCAGCCCAATGCGGTATAAGCCTCAATCGCGGACTCGTTTTGGACATCGACATCCAATTGCAATGGCCGACCAACAAATTTCCGGGCGACTTGCAATAAGCCGCTGCCGACTCCGCAAAGGCGCCAATCCAAGTCCACAAAGACATGCGGAACATAGGCTTTGCCTTGCTCAAGGGTCAAAAACCCTACGACGCCAGCTTGCTTCTCGACCGCCACAAAAGCGATATTGGCCGATAGCGTTTGCCGCAAACGCATGATCTCATCTCGCTCCGGACCGCGCCAAGGGAACCCCTTCAGGCAGTCTTTGAAGATCACTTCAATGCGCGGATAGTCCTCTCGCCTCCAATGACGAACAGACCAGCCAGCGCCGGGATGCGTGAGTAAGCTCATAGGTGGATTGTAATAAAAACTTGTGGCGAGGAAAAGACAGCGCTTGGGCGCAGCTAAAAATTTATGTTACGCCACGTCTCAATTGTTCACGGGAGACAGGAAAAATGGGCTCAAAACTGTTGATGAGCACCTTGATCGCTGGCGGTGTTCTCGCCGCATCTGCAGCGGCAGAAGATCATCAAGACACCTCTCGAAAATTCTCTGCTGAGCGGGTTTTCGACATTGAATACGCGGCCGATCCGCAAATATCTCCGGATGGCGAAACCATCGTCTATGTCCGCCGTTCAATGGATAAGTTGAAAGACCAGGATCGCGGCGATCTCTGGACGATTGATGTTGATAGCGGGGCGCATCGACCTCTCGTAACCGGGGGCGCCTCTGCCGGGGCGCCGCGCTGGTCGCCGGACGGAACACGCCTGCTCTACTCCACCGCGACCGATGGCAAGCCAGACTTGCGAATCTATTATTTTGATTCAGACCGATCCGTTTCGCTATCTCAGTTTCAATATGGACCCGGCAGTGCTGCGTGGTCCCCAGATGGATCAAGCGTGGCGTTCACCATGTTTACGCCCAGTGAGACGCCGAGTTTCGCAAAACCCATCGCTCAGCCCGAAGGCGCCGAATGGTCACCACCTGTTCGCGTCTTTGATGATTTGCAATTCCGCTTCGATGGCCGTGGCTATCTCAAAGAAGGGGCGACGCACGTTTACACGCTCTCTGCGGATGGCGGGACACCGCGGCAAATCACCAGCGGTGAGGCAGATTTCTCTAATCCAACCTGGTTGAACAATGACACGCTGCTGGTCACCGGAAATGATGTGGAAGATCGCGAGCTCGACCCAATTGAGAGCGAGATTTACGCAGTCAATTTGGCCGACCTGAGCCACACAGTTTTGACCACACGCGATGGCCCCGATCTCGCGCCTTCGGTCTCACCAGATGGCTCAAAGATTGCCTATATCGGCTATGATGATCTGGTGAAATCCTATCAGCAGGCCGACCTTTATGTGATGAATGCGGACGGATCTGGCGTCACCGAGTTGGCGGCCGATTTCGACCGGTCTTTCAGCCGCGTTGAATGGCATCCAAATGGCCGTAGCTTAATCGCAGAGATCGAAAATGCCGGGGTGATCGATCTGGTTTCGGTATCAATGAGTGGTGAGGTTGAGACGGTTTTGACCAATCTCGGTGGCACCTCGATCGGGCGTCCTTATGCGAGCGGGTCTTTCTCTGTGTCGGATACGCGTCGACCTGTCATCGCTTATACAGCGGGATCTCCAGACCGCCCTGCCGAGATCGCGGTCTCTGGACGTAACGTTACGGATCGCATCCTTACCGACCTGAATTCCGATTTACTCGATCATCTCGACATGGCGACGATTGAAGAAATCAAAGTGCCTTCGCGCCATGATGGACTTGAAATTGAAGCCTGGGTGGCACTGCCACATGGGTTTGTCGCCGATGGGTCTTATCCAATGATCCTGGAAATCCATGGCGGACCGTTCGCGATGTATGGACCTTACTTTGCCAGCGAGATTCAACGCTTTGCAGCCGAAGGTTATGTCACCGTCTACGTCAATCCGCGCGGCTCAACCGGCTATGGCGCCGATTTCGCCATGGAGATTGATAAAGCCTATCCTGGCTACGATCATGAAGACTTGATGAGCGTCGTCGATGAGCTTGTCGCGCGCAACTATGTCAGTGCGGATCGACTCTTCATTACGGGCGGCTCCGGCGGCGGTATCCTGACGGCGTGGGCGGTCGGAAAAACCGACCGGTTCGCAGCAGCAGCATCGGTCAAACCTGTAATCAATTGGATGACTATGGCGCTGTCTGCAGACATTGCCCAATTTGTCCGCCGGCATTGGATTCGTGAGGACCCATGGGAGAACCCAGACGCTTTCCTCGATCTGTCCCCAATCATGCTGATCGAGAATGTGACCACGCCCACGCTGGTCATGGTCGGCGAAGAAGACTGGCGCACACCGACTTGGGAAGCGGAGCAATTCTACACCGCGCTAAAACTCAAAGGTGTCGAGACGGCCCTGATCCGCGTGCCGGGATCACCGCATTACATCGCTGGGCGTCCATCGCGGCTGATCGCCAAGACGGACAATATTATGGGCTGGTTTGCAAAGTATGACCCGGCCAATTCAGACGCGGATAGTGAATGAATAGACCAGGCGCGGCGTTAATCGCCGCGCCGATCATTCGTCGCGGGTGAGGTTGAACTCCACTTTCACCGCATCATGGTCGCTGACATCCTTGTTGACCCGGATAATCTCTACTGACGTCATCGCCTGATCGAGGAAATAGCTGGCCAAGACGTGATCCAATTGTTCCCGCTCTTCTGCTTCCGCCGGACAGGACCCATCGGCCGAGCGTTGCGACCAAGGACAATAAATGTGCGTATAGCGCTCCGACTCAGCAATTGATCGCGTGGTCTGCTGGAAATCATAAGAGCCATCATGCAGGCCCCGCAAAGATCGCAAAGTGGGTGTGTTCACATCATCATTGAGGTCACCGACAATGGCGACATAGGAGGGCGAACGGCTATCGCCTTTCTCAGCCACGGCTCTTGCCATCTGACGAACCATGCGCGTTTGCGCCAGGCGTTCCTCTTCCGCTGTTTCACCTCCACGTTGCGACTTTAAATGCGCTGCGAAAATGGTGACGATCTTACCTTCGACATCCAAATCAACTCGCATCAGTTTCGGCAAAGCGGCAATACGCGGGGCGCCGGTGCGGTCGTCTTGATACTCTTCCAGCGCATAAGGATAGCGCAGAACAGGCTTGATGATCGCGGGATATTTGCTCATCACAGCAACATTCTGCCCGGTAAAAGGATCGAGCCCTTCTCCCACATAAAGATGCGGATAGTGGAGCCCCTTCTGACGCAAGAGATCGGCCAAATCATTGACCACTCTCTCATTTTCAACTTCTTGCAATGCGAGAATGTCTGTATCGATTTCGAGAATGGTATCGGCCAATTCCTCGAGCGTTTCTTGATAGGTTTCATCACCCCGCCGATCGCGCCAATTCAGATGTGGGGCTTGATCATCGAATGCCCAATAGGTGTTGAACGTGCCAATGCTAAACTCTTGCGCAGACGCCGTTCCACAAAGCGCAAGCGCTGCTGCCGCACAGAATACCCGTTTCATTCGTCCCTCGGATGGTTGCTAAAGCGGTCGGAATCGAACCGCGATCTCAGCTCTAAATAGACTGGATAACTAATCAACCTGACATTGAGTTTCGGCGCCGAAAAGCTGGATTCTCAATCCTTCGCGCGTTAGAAACGCGCAATCATTGAGGGGACTCGGATGCTGAAATCACCAACTTCTTGCGCGCTTGCTCTGGCTCTGATGGCGGGCGCGTGCACCACGCTCGAGCCAGCGTCTGTTGGCGAACTTAAGCCAGGCACGGATTGGGTCGCAAATTCACCTGATTGGGCGAGCGAGGCCGAAGCGGTGTTTGCCGAAGCGACCGCTTATATCGACCAGATCGCAGCAACGCGGCCAAGTGGCAGTTGGGGTGTGATCCTCGATGTCGACGAAACCGTTATGACCAATGTCACCTATCAAATCGAACGCGATCGAACAGGAACCAGCTACTCGCCTGAGACTTGGTATGAATGGACCCAGCGAGAAGCGGCCACGCTCGTTCCGGGCGCAGCTGATTTCATTGTGCACGTCAACGCAAAAGGCGGTCACATTGGACTGGTCACCAACCGGCGTGACACCGAACAATTGGCGACAGAACGCAATCTGGAAACGCTCGGCCTGCGTCGACACTATGAGTTCCAAGTCCTATTGACCCGCGCCAATACCGCACCATCAAGTGAGAAAGACGCGCGCTTCGACCTGGTGCCGGAAATCCTCGCCACGCAAGGCTTCCCGGATGTCGAAATCGTGGCTTATGTCGGCGACAATAAGGGTGATCAGCCGGCACAAGCGGGCGATTGGAAATTCTTCTGCATCGATCAGGGCGGCATGTATGGCGATTATTGCGCCGAAGTACCCCGTTCCGGTTAGGCGTTTGCAGCCTTAGCGGCACGTTTGCGCTCATGCGGATCTAAATGGACTTTGCGCAAGCGAATGCTCTGCGGGGTCACCTCAACCAATTCATCATCCGCGATATAAGCCAGAGAACGTTCCAATGTCATTTGCAATGGCGGGGTCAAGCGCACCGCTTCGTCAGACCCTGAGGCGCGGACATTGGTAAGCTTCTTGCCTTTTAGGACGTTCACTTCGAGATCATTGTCGCGCGTGTGTTCGCCAATAATCATGCCCTGATAGACCTTATCGCCGGGATGAATCATCATCGGTCCGCGATCTTCCAAATTCCAGAGTGCGAAGGCGACCGCTTCGCCTTTATCCATGGCGATCAGAGTGCCCGTGCGCCGACCTTGGATTTTGCCCTTATAAGGGGCGTATTCGAGGAATACGCGGTTCATGATGGCGGTCCCGCGCGTATCGGTCATCAGCTCACCTTGATAGCCGATCAAACCGCGTGTCGGCGCGTGAAAGACCATACGTGTCCGCCCGGCGCCGGACTGTTTCATCTCAACCATCTCAGCTTTGCGCTCAGACAGTTTCTGAACCACGGCGCCGGAGAATTCGTCATCGACATCGATGACGACTTCTTCGATCGGTTCTAAGCGCTCACCGCCCTCGCCTTCTTTGTACACCACTTGAGGGCGGGATACGCCAAGCTCATAGCCTTCACGCCGCATCGTCTCGATCAGAACGGCGAGTTGGAGTTCACCGCGTCCGGAGACAATAAAAGCCTCGGCCTCGGTCGAACGCTCGACTTTCAAGGCGACATTGCCCTCGGCCTCACGTTGCAAACGATCCCAGATCACGCGGCTGGTGACCTTATCGCCTTCTGTGCCGGCCAGCGGGCTATCATTCACGCGGAACGTCATAGACAGCGTTGGCGGGTCAATGGGTTGCGCTTCGATTGGTGTATCCACGCTCGGATCGACAAATGTGTCGGCGACATTCGCT
>JABSQA010000124.1 GCA_013213825.1 Henriciella sp. | reverse complement strand
AAGGCGTCCAAAGGCTCGATTGCTGCGTAGAGTTGACAACGATGGCACGTATTGGTTAGGGCTGTGAAAAGGACAGACTATGTCTCTGTTCAGGGAGGAAAGCTCATCATGTCATTAGACACCATCGATCTGGTGATTGTCGGCCTATACGCGGTCGCCTTGTTCGCCATCGCCATTTTTGTATCCAGAGAACCTGCCGGGGAATCCAAGGACACTGAGGACTATTTCCTAGCCGGCAAAGCGCTGCCGTGGTGGGCGATTGGCGCGTCTTTGATCGCAGCCAATATTTCCGCTGAACAGATTATCGGGCAATCCGGGCAAGGTTTTGTCGTCGGCTTGGCGATTGCCGCCTATGAATGGCAAGCGGCTTTGGTCTTGATCATCGTCGCGGCCTTTTTCCTCCCGATCTTTTTGAAACGCGGCATCTATACGATGCCGCAATTCCTCGAGACTCGTTTCGGGCCAAGCGTGAAGACCATTATGGCTGTGTTCTGGATCTTTTTGTTCACGGCGGTGAACTTGACGACGGTCCTTTATGGTGGGGCCTTGGCGATCCAAGCCGTGACGGGGCTCGGCGTGTTTACCGGCATGGCAATGCTCGCGGCTTTTGCTTTGCTCTACTCGCTCTATGGCGGCTTAAAAGCCGTCGCGCTGACCGACATTATCCAAGTTGTGATTCTCATTCTTGGCGGCTTTGCCATCACCATTCTCGTACTGGGCATGGTCGGGGGTGACCGCGGCGCGTTGGGTGGGCTTTCGACTCTCATGGGTGAGTTGCCTGGTCATTTCGAAATGATCCTGGACCGTGATCATCCGAGCTATGGAAACCTACCAGGGATCTGGACTCTGCTTGGCGGTCTTTGGGTGCTGCACTTCTCTTATTGGGGCTTCAATCAATATATAATCCAGCGGGCGCTCGGCGCTGAAAGTCTGGCCGAGGCGCAAAAGGGATTAGCATTCGCAGCTCTGCTCAAATTCCTCATTCCACTGATCGTCGTGATTCCGGGCATTGCCGCGCTTTGGCTCGCCCAAAATGGACTTCAGGGGCTCAGCGAAGAAGCACTGGCTTCCAAGCCAGACAGCACTTATGGCGCGCTGATGGCATTGATGCCGGTTGGTATTAGAGGGCTGATCTTTGCCGCGCTCGTCGCCGCCATCGTTTCGTCCCTGGCGTCGATGATCAACTCGATTTCGACGATTTTCACGATGGACATCTATCGCGACTATATCGCCAAAGATCGCGCTGAAACGCATTATGTTTGGACTGGCCGGGCAACCGCAGCGGTCGCAATGCTGATCGCATTATGCTTGGCCATTCCGCTGCTCGGGGGCGGTACGAGCATCTTCCAGACCATCCAAGAATATACCGGCTTTGTGGCGCCAGGCATCGTTGCGGTCTTCGTCTTGGGCTTCTTCTGGAAACGAACCAACACAGCGGGGGCATTTGCATTGCTGATCTCATCCGTGGTTCTGTCTCTGCTCTTCTTTACAGCGTCTGGCTCTGATGGAGGTGGCGTCGCCGCGATCCTCGGACCCATCTTTAATCCGATCCTGGGCCTGGTCGATTTTAATGTGACCAATATGCCATTCGTAGTCCGGATCTGGTTCATCTTCCTGATCTGCGTGATCATCGGCGTTGTTGTGTCGCTAATGACGGACCCGCCAGAAGCGCATCAGCCTGTGGACCTTAGCGATATCAGCTTCCAGACCACGACGACATTCAAGGTCGCTTCGGGCATCGCGATTGCGATTCTCATCGGCCTGTATGCGATGTTCTGGTAACATAGCTCAGACATGACGCGGCGGGATGATTTGCCTTGGCCATCATCCTGCGCCACTTAGAGCCATACACAGACTAGGAGGATGCCATGGCTACGGGCCGCGAATTTGACGTTATTGTTTACGGATCAACGGGTTATACTGGCCGCTTGGTCGCAGAGTATTTGGCTAAAACCTATGGCGTCGGTGGAGACGTGAAATGGGCCATGGCAGGGCGGAGCGCAGACAAACTCGCTGCGGTTCGCGATGAGATCGGCGCACCTGCGGACACCCCATTCGTCGTCGCAGATGCAAATGATCCGGCAAGCTTGAAGTCCATGGCAGACCGTGCGGGATGTATCTGCACGACGGTCGGACCTTACCAACTCTATGGCGAAGCCCTGGTCTCAGCCTGTGCGGACGCTGGCACAGACTATGTCGACCTGTGCGGAGAGCCAGGTTGGATGCACCAGATGATTGAGAAGTATGAGAGCGCAGCGCAAGCTAGCGGCGCTCGGATTGTGTTCTCATGCGGCTTTGATTCCATCCCGTTCGATCTCGGTGTCTGGTTTACACAAGAAGCTGCCAAAGAACGCTTTGGTGGCCCAGTGCCGCGGATTAAAGGCCGCGTGCGTAAGATGCAAGGCACATTTTCGGGCGGTACCGCTGCGAGCTTTAAAGCGACGATGGCGTCGGTGGCCAAAGATCCTTCAATCTTGGGCGTGCTGCAAAACCCGTTCAGCTTGACCATGGGGTTCCAAGGTCCGGATCAGCCACATGGCATGGCGCCAATTGAGGATACGGATATCGGATCCTGGTCCGCGCCTTTCATTATGGCTTCGATCAATACCAAGAATGTCCATCGCTCCAACGCCTTGATGGGGCATGCTTATGGCGAAGATTTTGTCTATGATGAGATGATGCTGACAGGCCCAGGCGATGACGGCAAAGCGGCGGCTGAGGCGGTCGCAAATATGGATATGATGGGCGGCGATGATGGTCCTAAACCTGGTGAGGGTCCAAGCAAGGAAGAGCGCGAAGCGGGTTTCTATGACGTGATGTTCCATGGCACCGCGGCAGATGGTCAGGTGATCATTGCGGGTGTCACGGGCGACAAAGATCCAGGCTATGGCTCCACGTCTAAAATGATCGCTGAAAGCGCCATCTGCTTGGTCAAGGATGATACCGGCACCCCGGGCGGCGTTTGGACACCTGCACCGGCAATGGGCGGTCACTTGGTCAAACGGCTGACCGAGAAAGCGGGTTTGACCTTTGAGGTCGAGAATTAAGCCTCAACAACTTTGACTTTATTGGCGGCGCGCACAGCTTTTGTGCGCGCCGTTTCAATATTTTCCGCATGTGCGATGGCGACACCCATGCGGCGCTTTTCATAAGACACCGGTTTGCCGAACAGGCGCACTTGCGTCCCCGGTTCGCTCAAAGACTCAGCGACATTGTCAAAGGCAACGCCCTCAGCATCTATACCGCCATAAATCACGGCGCTGGCGCCCGGGCGGAGAAGCGTCGTGTCGACGGGTAGGCCTAGGATGGCGTGCGCATGAAGTGCGAATTCGCTTTGATCCTGCGTGGCCAGTGTGACTAAGCCCGTATCATGCGGACGCGGGCTAACTTCAGAGAACCAAACCGTGTCGCCTTTGACGAACAGCTCAACCCCAAACACGCCCCAGCCCCCTATATTATCAGTGACTTTGCGGGCCATGTCCTGGGCGGTTTTCAACGCCGTATCTGACATGGGTTGAGGTTGCCAGCTCTCAACATAGTCGCCGCTCTCTTGGCGGTGTCCAACCGGCTCGCAAAAGGCTGTGCCACCGGCATGACGGACGGTGAGCAGGGTGATTTCATAATCAAAATCGATCGCGCCTTCGACAATGACGCGGACTTGATTGCCGCGGCCCGCAGTCAGCGCATGCTCCCAAGCGGCGTGAATATCCTCCGCTGAGGCGACCATGGATTGACCTTTGCCGGACGAAGACATGACCGGCTTGACGAACACCGGATAGCCAATGCGCGCCGCTTCTGCGGCCAGGGTCTCCGCATCGCTTGCGAATGCATAAGGGCTGGTTTGAAGCGCCAGGGTTTCCGCCGCCAACCGGCGTATGCCTTCGCGATCCATGGTTAGCTGTGTGGCGCGCGCCGTGGGGATGACCTTTGCCAGACCTTCGGCTTCAATCGCCGCGAGTTCGTCTGTGGCGATCGCCTCGATTTCTGGGACAATCAGGTCCGGCTTTTCCTCCGCCACGACCGCGCGGAGCGCGGCTGCATCGGTCATATCGAAAACATGCGCGCGATGCGCGACTTGCATGCCGGGCGCATTGGGATAGCGGTCGCACGCAATCACCTCGACGCCAAAGCGCTGCAATTCAATCACAACTTCTTTGCCAAGTTCTCCCGCGCCGAGGAACATGACTTTAGTGGCGGATGGTGAGAGCGGCGTGCCGATTTGCGTCATTTGCTGTCTGCTTTTTTGTTTCGCTTTTTAATCGTGCCGGAAAAGTTGAGGACGGGTCGGCCATTGCCGGTGACAACCCCGCGCACGAATGTGATCGACCGGCCGCCGCCCATGACTTCACCGCGGGCTTCGATCAGCTCGCCTTCCAAAGCACCCGCGAGAAACTCGGAGGTGAAAGCAACGGTCACGCCATAGCCGTCATCTTCGCCAGAATGGGCGAGGGCAAAGAGCGCAAAATCCGCAAATGTCATCAGCGCGCCGCCATGAACGACGCCGCCAGCATTCATATGCTTACGCTGCGCCCGAAACGCTGCGACCATAGTGCCATCCTCTTCTTGGCGCATATAGAAGGGGCCCGCTGTGTCATGCTCAAATGGTTCGCCCGGCCATGTATACCAGCCTGCGAACTCGCCTTCGGTTTCGGTTTTGGTTTCCATGAGATCGTCTCCTGTCGCGGTTTTGATAACGCGGCGGTCACATTTCACCAGCGTGACGTCGTGTCAGGGTTCGACTTGCGGTCCTTGTCGGCCTATCATCGGAGCTTGGAGGTTCCTCAAAATGGCTTTTGATCCCGAAATTCGCGATGCTCTGATTGATCAGGTACGACGCTTCGTGCGTGAACGTTGTGTGCCTGCCGAAGCGCAGGTTGCTGAAGATGACTTAGTGCCGGGCGAACTGGTGCAGGAAATGAAGGAACTCGGCCTGTTCGGTCTGGCCGTGCCAGAAGCCTATGGCGGGCTTGGCCTGGACATGGAAACCGAATGCATGGTCGGCTTCGAATTGGGGTGGACGTCGCCTGCGTTCCGGTCTGCGGCGGGCACGAATATCGGGATTGGCTCACAGGCTTTGGTCTTGTTCGGCACGGAAGCTCAAAAAGAACAATATCTACCGGGAATTGCCAGCGGGGACATTGTGACCAGTTTCGCTTTGACGGAGCCGGAAGCGGGCTCTGACGCTGCAGGCCTACGCACCAAGGCCACAAAGGATGGCGACGCCTACGTCCTGAACGGCGGGAAACGCTATATTACCAATGCCAATGTCGCGGACTTGTTCACGGTGATGGCGCGCACCAATCCGGACGAACCTGGCGCCAAAGGCGTTTCGGCCTTCATCGTGCCGCGCGACACACCAGGGCTCAGTGTCGGCAAGCCGGAAAAGAAAATGGGTCAGCAAGGCGCGCATATTTGTGATGTCAATTTCGACAATGCCCGTGTCTCCGCAGACATGATGGTCGCTGGCGAAGGCGAAGGATTTAAAGTCGCGATGAGCGTCCTCGACAAAGGCCGTCTGCACATTTCATCTGTTTGCACCGGCATGATGGACCGACTGATCAGCGAAATGGTCAATTACGCGATGGAGCGTGAGCAGTTCGGAAAGCCGATTATGCAACACCAGCTTATCCAGGCGATGATTGCTGACAGCCAAGCTGAGGCCTATGCCGCGCGCTGTATGATCTTGGACGCCGCAAGAAAACGCGATGCGGGTGAGCCCGTTACGATGTTGGCCTCTTGCTGCAAAATGTTTGCGTCAGAAGCGGTCGGTCGGGTCGCAGACCGGGCGGTGCAAGTCTTCGGTGGGGCGGGCTATGTCGCCGATTATGGCGTCGAACGCTTCTTCCGCGATGCGCGCATCTTCCGTTTGTATGAAGGCACGACCCAAATCCAACAAATCATCATCGCGCGTGAACTTAGCCGCGCTGCGAAGCGGGGAGAGATTTAATGGCCGACACTGAACACGATTTCGCGCCAGAAGATGTGGGTCTCAATCGCGAGCGCCTCGATTTCATTCCCGATTATTTCGACAAAGCCTATCTCTCCACGGGCAAACTGCCGTGCATGGGCACAATGGTGTCGCGCAATGGCCAAATCGTGCATGAGGCGTATCGCGGCAACACCGAGCTTGAGGGCGGGGCGCCGATTGGACCAGATTCGATTTTCCGGATCTATTCCATGACCAAGCCGATCACCTCCGTGGCGGCGATGATGCTGCATGATGAGGGCATCCTCCGTCTAGATCATGAAGTGGCGCGCTACATTCCCGAATTCGCGGACACAGAAGTCTGGGATGGCGGGGACTTGAAAAACTATAAGACCCGCAAACCAGATCGTCCGATGACGCTCCGCGATGCGTTTACGCACACAACCGGCGTCACCTATGGGTTCTTGTTTCAGCATGAAGTCGATGCGCTCTACCGCGCTGAGAAGATCGGAAATCTCGGACAGGGCGATGGCGAGACGCTGGGTGAAATGTGCGCCCGGATCGCTAAGCTACCCCTGGTCTTTTCGCCAGGCGAGCGTTGGAATTATGGCCACTCGACCGACATTCTTGGACGCGTTGTTGAAGTTGCCAGCGGTATGAGCTTGGACGTTTTCTTCCGCGAGCGGATTTTCGAACCCTTGGGCATGGTGGATACCGATTTTTACGTCCCCGAGAGCAAGATTGACCGTCTCGTCGCCTGCTACGCCAAGAACCCAGTGAATGGTGAAGTGACATTGAGCGATGGCGCGGGCGCAGCCAGCAAAGCCTATACAACCCAGCCCAAATTGCTCAATGCTGGCGGAGGCCTGGTGTCGACGCTGCGCGATTATCACCGTTTCTGTCTGATGCTTTTGCAAGGCGGCAGCTTGGAAGGGGCCCGATTGCTTAGCCCTAAGACGGTTGAATTCATGCGGATGAATCATCTGCCGGGCGGCAAGACGATCAAAGATATGGGCGACCAGACCTTTTCTGAGGCGCGCATGGAAGGCAATGGCTTCGGCCTTGGTGGTTCCACTGTCGTCAATGTCGCTGAAACGCTGACGCCTGGATCGCCTGGCACGTTCAGTTGGGGCGGGCTGGCCAATACGTTCTTCTGGATTGATCCCGTTGAAGAGCTGATCGCCATCCAAGCCACGCAAATGATCCCGTCTGGATGCTATCCGATCCGACCGCAATTCCAGCAATTGGTTTATGCCGCGATTGACTGGTAGCGCGATTTGCGCTTAACGCGCGCCGGGACATTTTTCGTCGACCGGGCTTTAAGGGTCCCGGGCGGTGCGGGTCGCGCTGCGATACCGTATGCCTGTCGGGAGTGTTTCACCACAGATGGCCTTTTTAGCCACTAACTTGCCAAGTTAGACGTATGTGTAGCTCAATTGGGAAGAGCATCTGATTTTGACTCAGAGTGTTGTGGGTTCGATTCCCACCACAAACTCCACGCCGCTTCGGCGGCACCAATAACGGGGATGCCGGGCATCCCTCCGCTGGTCGCGCTTAAGCCCTTTGGGCGGCGGCAAAACCAGCAGCCAAAATTCGGCCGAGTGCCCCTGACGATCAGGGTGGCCGGAGAGACATCGGAGGGTCTGTCCCATCGGCGCGCTGGCGTCGCTGCGCAGGCTCAACCCGCTCTTCGCCCGCGTTGCCGGATCAGATGGCCCGCTAGATTTTTGGTGAGGAATGCCCGGTCATCTCTTTTTTTACTTGCAATCACAACCATCGCCCGCTACAGCGCGCCTCCCCGAAATGGATCGGGGAGACTTGTCTTGGTTTTGCATGACCTTTTTTGGAGGATTGGAAAATGTGGCCCATTTATCGGTCCATTACGATCAACAGCACGGCACGTGGCGTTTTGCTCCGTGACGGACAGGTTGCGCGTATCCTCCTGCCGGGCCGCCACCAGATTTCGGCTGTCGGCTCGCGTACGGAGCTACGCACTTTCGACGTTTCTCGTCCGCTCGACAAAGAGGACTGGATCCGCGCCCTTGAGGCTCGCGATCCGGCGCTCTTAGCTAAGCATTTCGAGACTGTTCGTCCGAGCGAAAATGAAGTCGGTATTGTCCGGCTCGACGGCAAAGTAAAATATGTTGTCGAACCGAGCGGCGATATCGCTTTATGGAAAGGCTTCCGCGACATTGCGATTGAGTATCTAGACGTCTCAGAGGCGCCGAAACTGGACCGCAAATCGTTGAACGCACTGGCAACAGTTTCGCCGCGTTTCATTACGCGCGCAACGGTCGCCAGCGGTTTTGAAGGTCTTGTCTATGTCGACGGTGATCTACTCGAACGGGTAAAACCAGGTGTCCACGCTTATTGGTCGGCGGTGCGCGACGTTAATCTCGTCACGCTCGACCTACGGCGTCAGGCCACTGAGGTCACGGCTCAGGAGATCCTGACCCAGGACCGGGTCTCGATCCGGGTCACATTGACGGCGTTCTGGCAGATCAACGATCCAGTGAAAGCCGGTGAAGCGAAAGATCTGAACGAACAGATCTATCGCCACATCCAGTTTGCGATCCGCGATGCGGTCGCAAACCGGACGCTGGATGAGCTGCTCAATGCACGCGGCGAGATCGATAGCGAGTTGACCAAAGCGGTTCAGTCAATGGGCGCTTTCGCTGATTTCGGTGTCGAGATTGCCTCGGTCGGGTTGAAGGATGTCATCCTGCCTGGCGAGATGCGTGAGATTCTCAACAAGGTCGTTGAAGCGGAGAAGCAGGCGCAGGCGAACCTCATTCGTCGGCGTGAGGAAACCGCGGCGACACGGTCACTGCTCAACACGGCACGGTTGATGGATAACAACCCATTGCTGTTGCGGATGAAAGAGCTCGAGACGTTGGAAAAACTGACTGAGAAAGTTGGTCGGTTGGACGTCAGCACATCGGCGCCAGGCCACGGTCTGGACGGATTGTTGAGCAATCTGGTTCGCCTGTCTGATCAGCGATCTCAGACGGGCTAAGATTGCATCGAGATCCAACGAGAACCGCCTGCAAAAGCAGGCGGTTTTTTCGCTTTTGGCGGGAGTGAATTGAGCAATCTTGTGCCTCAAAACGCGAAATCGAAGTTTTTAGTATGCGTGACAGCGCAGTCAGGGTTGCCAAGCCGCAAAAAAAAACCATGTTCCGCTGCGTAAGTCCCCAAAACGCGCCGGAGCTCATTCTGGTAGACAGATAAGGGGTCGTCACCGGAGGATATGAATGACGAAATTGGACAACCCGTTCCACACTTATGTAGAAGACCTATTCGCCAATCTAGGTCGGATCCGAATACGGAAGATGTTTGGCGGTGCCGGGGTCTATTCCGGCGAAGATATGTTCGCATTGATCGACAAAGAGCGCGTATATGTAAAATCAGATGAAGTGCTCAAGGAGCGCCTCCAATCAGAAGGCGGCGAGCCCTTTGAATG
>JABSQA010000123.1 GCA_013213825.1 Henriciella sp. | reverse complement strand
CTGCGGGATTACAACTTTTGCTGGCGACCGGTTCCATGGCGAACGTCATATGGGCCTGGTAGGCGAGATTTTTACCGGCGATGTTTCCGAACGCTTACCTGGTGATCGCGGTATTGGGCACAATCGCTATTCCACCCAAGGCAAGCCCGCCATCCGCAATATTCAACCCATCTACGCCGACTTAGACACAGGTGGCTTCGCGATCGCCCATAATGGTAATTTGACCAATGCCCGGGCGCTCCGAAAGAAATTGGTGCGGCGCGGCTCGATTTTTCAATCGACCATGGACACAGAGGTGATTTTACACCTTCTTGCCCGCAGCGACCAAGACACTGTTTCCGACCGTTTTCTAGATGCCATCCGACAAATTGAGGGTGGCTTTTCTTTTGTCGGGATGACCAATAAGAAACTGATCGGCGCACGTGACCCGTCAGGTTTGCGCCCGCTCATCCTCGGTCAGATCGGTACAGGTTATGTGCTCGCATCTGAGACCTGTGCCCTTGATCTAATGGGCGCCGAAGTGATCCGAGAAATTGATCCCGGCGAAGTCGTTATCATCAATCAAGACGGCGTCCGCTCATACAACCCCTTCCCGTCCCGACCGGTTCGGCCTTGTCTGTTCGAGTATGTTTATTTCGCGCGTCCCGACAGTGTCGTTCAAGGCCGATCCGTTTATGATGTTCGCCGGAAAATGGGTCACCAGCTGGCGATGGAACATCCTGCAGATATTGATGTCGTCGTCCCCGTTCCAGATTCTGGCGTTCCCGCCGCCATCGGTTTTTCCGAACATTCCGGCGTGCCATTCCAGCTCGGCATTATTCGCTCGCATTATGTCGGACGGACCTTCATTCAACCGACCCAGACCGGTCGTCAGCGCGCTGTATCTCGTAAGCACTCGCCAAACCGGGCCGTGCTTGAAGGCAAGCGCGTATTGCTGGTCGACGATTCCATTGTGCGCGGAAACACATCCCGCAAGATCGTCCAGATGGTACGTGAGGCAGGCGCCAAGGAAATCCACTTCCGTTCCGCGAGCCCGCCGATAACGCACCAAGATTTTTATGGCATCGACATGGCCGACCGCTCCGAACTCTTAGCGGCAAATCACTCGCTCGAAGAGATGCGCGAATTTCTACAGGTTGAAAGCCTTGGGTTCTTATCCGTGCCTGGCCTCTATCGTGCGATCGGCGTCGACTATGATCCGGAAACACCGGCCTTTGCGGATCATTGCTTTACCGGTGACTATCCGACCCGCCTGATCGACCACGATCAAAATGAGAGCAGTAAAGAAAGACAGCTTTCTCTTCTGGACTAGCGCGTTCAGCTTCGCTACGGCGCGCATATGGATAAACGTATCACGCTCGTCACTGGCGCGTCGCAAGGTCTTGGCCGCGCCGCTTGCCTTGCTCTGGCAAATGCCGGTCATCATGTCATCGGGCTCGCACGCTCAAAAAAGGCGCTGGAAAGCCTAGATGATGAGATCAGGGCGCTGGGTGGATCCATGACGTTGATCCCCTTTGACCTGAAAGACGCGGCCGCCTTTGAACCATTAGGCCAGGCGATCGCCGAGAAGTTTGGTCGACTTGATGGCTTGCTCGGCAATGCCGGATTACTTGGGACAATTGGCCCGCTACAGGCGGGAGGCGAACGCCAATTCAATGAGGTTGTGGATGTGAATCTGAGTGCCAATTGGCGTCTCATTAGAGTTATGGACCCACTCCTCCGTCGCTCTGAATCCCCGCGTGCGGTCTTTGTCACCTCTGGCGTCGTGCCGCGTCCGCGCGCATTTTGGGGACCCTATCAAGCCTCCAAAGCCGGACTTGAAGCTTTAGTATACGCCTGGGCGGACGAAAACGAGCAAACCGCGCTGCGCGTGAATCTATTCGACCCAGGCGCGACGCGAACGCAAATGCGGGCGGACGCTATGCCGGGAGAAGACCCGATGACATTGCCCACCGCAGGAACTGTAGCGGCTCATATAGTCCCTTTGCTAGAGGCATCGGAAACGCGTAACAATGCGCGCATCACCGCGCGCGATTGATGGCCAAACTAGCCACGATTGCGGCGCAGGTAACCGCCGAGCTGTTCCTTTTGCCGTCGCAAGCGCTGCGCCAATCCTGGCCATCTGCCATGAATACGATCACCCAAACTTAACAAGTGGCGTCGTGCCCCAACCGTCAGCGCGCGACGGCCAGTCGTCCAGCAGGAAATGCCGGAGCCGAGTGGGCGAAGTCCAGCGACCCACCATAGAATTTCAGACCATGAATATGGGGTTGCAAGATTCACACTGACATGTCCGGACTGGTCGACTTCTTGTCGATGGAATGCCATCTCGTGCAGTTCTTTCTGGCTTGGTTTCGTCCAGAAATCGTCCATCATTCTTTTCCAAACCGGCGTCATCCGATCGACACTCCAGTCCGCAAGCTCCTCGCTTGAGAGCGCATCGATCAATTCTTTCGGCGCCGCCATATTTAGCGCAAATCGCTCACGCTCCAGATCGCTGTGATCAATATCGCGGAACTTCAATGCCATCCGGCCTGCGGTGTCGGGTTCTATCCCCACCAATGCACCTTGTTCCACTGCAACAAAGTCTTCCAATAATGAGACCAAGTGATCCCCGCCCGGTTCGCTATGCCCTCGCCAATCATCGCAATAGTAGGCGTGGATGTTATCTCCGTTCAGCCCATCATAAGAATCGGCCAGAAAGCCAAACAGGAACAGATGGAATCCGGAGCGAACGGCTTCAGGTAATCTGTGCAACAATGAGTCAAAGGTTGATCCACGCCAACCAATATCGACGATTGCGGCCGGAACCCCTTCATGCAATCCCGACTCAACGAGATAAGTCTCATAAGCATCGCGCGTTTGAGACGCCGCTTGGTTGATTGCAGACCGAACATGACTTTGGCGCAAAAGACGCTCAAGCCGCTTCGTTTCACGACCCGAAAGCGGGCGCTCCCACGATTGCGGCGCAAAACCAAGATCGCCGAGTTCAGTCTGAAACTGTTCGGGCCTCAAGCCAACGCGATAAAGACAAGATGTGACGGTGATCTGATGCGGATTGTATGTCGTCCAGGACGGTAGCTCTTCCGCTTCCGTATCGATACTGCTTATCCGGCAGATTTGGCGACTGGCGCCGAGAATGCGCACGTCAATGTTCTCAGCTTCGCCAATTTTTTCGACCAGCGCCAAAAATGCGTCATGCAGGACCAGCCCATCTCGCGTCATGAAGTAAATTCGCTTCAGCCCCAATTCCTGAGCTTTGCGAAGACTCCATAACATATATGCAACGAGGATCGGCGCCGCGACTCCAGTGATCGTTGCAATATGTGTGGCCAATTCCGGAGAGCTGCTCGTCTGCAAATTCAATCGCGCAATACGGGCTGCCGCTGCCAAGGTTTCTGGCATCGCGCCAAAATCTGGAGAGTGACCCGCCAGCAGCTTCTCTCGCGGGGTTGGAACGGCATCGGCAAATAGCTTCGCCCGCCACCCAGAAGCGTCGGCCTGCGTGACATCAGACCATTGATTATCGCCAAGGTGAAGCGGCTGATTGAGTCTGGGTCCTAGCAGGTTTTCTGCAAATGCGAACAGATCACCTTGCGACTTACTCGCCTGTGCTTCGCCAGAAACATAAAGGATGTCTCCATGTTTCCAGAGACCATGCTTCGTCAACACGCCGCGCAGCCAATCCGAGGGTAAATACATATCGCTCAGGAATAGAACTGCACGCCCTTCTTCATGCTCGACTTCAATGCGATTGCGCATCGCCGGAACCACGAGCAAGTGTTCTGCCTCGAGTTCCAGTTCCATCGCCATTAAGCGCTTTTTTTGTGCCCGCGTAATTTCGTAACCTTTGGAGAACTGGTCATACACGGCGTCCAACATAAATTGGCAGCTGCCATGCGCGCGGTTGGCCCGCTCTTCACTCACCTGGCGCCAACGCGCGAATTCGACGGGATCGAGCTTCCAATCTATCCACTCTGCTGCGGCGCGCTCACCAAGACGTCGAAAAAGCTCGCGATTTGAGGAGCGCCGAATAAGGGTGGTGTCGAACAAATCGAGTGACAGGGATATCGACTGCGTTCCAATTACGCGCGCCATCGATTCTTGTTCTAAGGATCTCTTCAGCATGATGATTAATTGTGGATAACTTACTCTAATACGTGGATTAATTGTTTTTTAACATATTTACTCGCGCAGCGCGAATCATATGATTCGTTCGGATCAATTTGTTTCACGGCTCGCTCCGATCTGTTTTCACAGAACGTTGTAGCATCTCGATGCGGAGAGACTCGCACGCCCGACCTTAATAATCAGACTTGAAATCAATCACTTAAGTGCTGGATGCGCTCGTTCTGACATACCGTCAGAGACGATGCAAAACGCGTGCCTAGCGTTTGCGGCGCGCTTTGTCGGCGTAGGGATTTGCACCCTGTTTGACATGCAATCGAATTGGAATGCCGGGCAATTCAAACGCTTCCCGCAAACCATTGACCAAATAGCGCTTATATTGCTCGGGCATTTGGTCCCCACGCGAGGCAATCAAAACAAAGGTTGGCGGGCGAGCTTTGATTTGCGCCATATAGCGCGGTTTGATCCGCTTCCCTTGAACACTTGGCGGTGGATTTCGCTCGATCATGTAACGCAACCAACGATTCAGATCGCCCGTTTTGACCCGGGCGCACCAATCATCATACGCCTTAGCAACGGCGGGCATGAGACGCTCGATCCGCTTTCCCGTCAGCCCCGAAAGGGTGACCAAGGCCGCGCCTTTGGCTTGTGGCAGATGCTCTTTCAGGCGCCGCTCAAGCTCCTTCATCGCCATGCCGTGATTTTTGATCGTGTCCCACTTGGATACAACAAACACGATGGCGCGACCTTCGCGTATAGCAAGATCAGCGATTTGAAGATCCTGCTTCTCGAATGAATCTTCCGGATCCATCACGAGGGCAACCACATCAGCATATTTCAATGAGCGAACGGTTTCGCCCGTCGACATTTTCTCTAGGCGCTCTTGAACTTTCGATTTCTTTCTTAGACCCGCCGTGTCGACGAGACGGACCTCACGCCCTTCCCAGTTCCAGCGCAGTGTCACAGAATCGCGCGTGATCCCAGCTTCCGGCCCGGTCAGCAAACGCTGTTCGCCAACCAATTGATTGATCAATGTCGATTTGCCAGCGTTCGGACGGCCGACAATGGCGAGCCGAATGGGACGCGTTTTTGTCACCGCTTTGGCTTCTTCAATCGCCTCGCCTTCAGCCTCGTCGTCGATACCTGCCTTCTCAAAGGCCGCTTCGAGCTTGGCTTCGTTCAGATATGGATCATCCATATCCAGGCCTTCTAACTGGTCGAGAATACCGTGAGTGAAACTGTCTTCTTCCTCTGCTTCTTCTTCTTTCAGAGCGTTCTGAAACGCTTCTTCGCCGAGCGCCTCACGAATACCTGAATAGAGATCTGACAGGCCTTCTCCATGTGCGCCTGAAAGCCCCACCGGCTCCCCCAATCCGAGATTCCAGGCTTCCAACAAGCCATCGTCGCCCGCGCGGCCTTCAGCTTTGTTGGCCGCCAATACAATCGGCATATCGGCCCGGCGGAGGATTTGCGCGAACCGTTCATCCATTGCGGTCACACCGACTCGTGCATCGATGAGAAAGAGGGCCAATTCCGCTTCGCGAATCGCGATTTCCGTTTGTTGTCGCATGCGCGCTTCGAGGGAATCGTCCGAAACGTCCTCAAACCCAGCTGTGTCGATGAGGATTAATGGTAGATCAGCGAGGCGCCCTTCAGCCTCTTTTCGGTCGCGCGTGACGCCGGGCTGGTCGTCGACCAAAGCCAATTGCTTGCCAGCAAGCCGATTAAATAATGTCGACTTGCCCACATTTGGGCGTCCTACAATGGCAATTTTCAACGGCATCGCGCGCCTCAATCTCATCTATAGCGCGCGTGGCAATCGGCTTAGCGAATGGCCACCAGGCGCGCATCATCGGTCAGGACGATCAATTTGTCCTGAACAGCAATCGGCTCGATATAGACAGGATCGCCAATTTTCAAGCGGTCGGTTTCATTCCCGCTCTGTGGATCGAAGGCGATGAGCTCGCCTTTTGATGACACAACCAGGATGCGATTAGATGCGATGACCGGACCAGCATAGGTCAAACGCCCCTCTTGCTTTCTCTCATTCGCGAATTTGGTGAGGGATTTCACCCAAACCACCTGCCCGGTGCCCGCTTTAATGCAGGCGAGGTCGCCATCGACCCCCATGATGAATAAATACTCCCCCGCGAGCGCTGGCGCTTGCGTTGTGCCAATGGGCTGTTGCCAAACGCGGTTCCCCGTTCGACCGTCAATCGCGGCAAGGACTCCAGATTGGCTAGCCGCGAAGACCAAACCGCCACCGAGGATTGGGCGGGCACCGATATCATTGATTGAGGAAATCGGCGTGAATTGCCCGACACTTGCCAAGGCCTCGCTCCAAAGCCGTCTTCCATTGGACGCGAGATAAGCAATCACCTCACCCGATGAATATGGCGCCACAACAATATCTTCGACCGCGGCAGGGCTCGGCGATCCAAGCACGCGCGCCGACTCGGCAATGGCTTGGTCGCTCCAGAGCAAATTGCCCGTCGCCAAATCCATAGCGAGCACTTCATTATTGTTCGAAGAGACGAAGATGCGGCCATCTTTTATGGTCGGCGATCCTGTCATCGGCGCTTCCGTTTCCGTGCGCCAGAGCTCCGAGCCATTATTGGCGTCCAATGCTGCGACGAAGCCATATCCACTAGCAATCACCAAACGATCGCCCTCTAACGCGATGCCCGATCCAATCCCGGTGCCGTCTCGACGATTGTTAGAGTCGAGCTTCTCGCTCCACACCCGGCGACCATCAGAGGCGTTGGTGGCGACAATCATTTGTCGTGAGTCGATCGTATAAATTGTATCGTTCGACGCGACGGGCGGCGTCGTTAAGGCTGAGCGGCGATCCGAGCCATCGCCAACATTTGAGCGCCAGGCAACATTGAGATCTTTGGCAACCGCGATATGCCCAATCGCTTTACTGGCCCGACTGCCCGCTTGTGGCCAGCCTTCCGTCAATTCGCGTGGCGCGGGCAGAGTGATGACTTCGCTCAACAAGCTAGGATCCGGCTCCAGGGCGTCATCGCCCAGGACCATCGTGATCCGCCCCTCTTTCTCTAAAGCTTCAGCGGCTTCACGGTCAGCCCGGCCAAGATCCAAAATGGAGCATCCTGCTAAGCCGATACAGGCAGCAATGATCAGGACGGATCTGGAAACAGATTGTACGCTCATTCAGGCGTCTCCTCGGTCGGTGCGTCGAGCTCGGGCTCGATCGGCGTATCGGTTGAGTCCGCGGGTGCGGGCTCGGGCTGTGTCTCAGACACCGGGGGTAAGGCGTCGAGCGCTTGAGAAGCACGCGTAACCACTCCAGGTGGCACATTTTGGGCAAGTCTAAGGAAACTGAATTCGCGGCGAGCAAATTCAATATCACCATCCTGCAGCGCCTTCGCGGCGATCAGCTCTTTGGCCAAGGCGCCGAATGGACCATCGTCATTCGCCAATGGGGCGAGCATCGTCTCGAGCTCGCCGCGCGTGGCGGTGTCTGCTTTGAGATAAGCGGCTTTGATGAGCGCTAATTTCTCCGTGGGGTCTGCGGCTTCTCCCACGGATGCACTCAGGACGTCAGCCGCGGCAATCGCATCACCATTACCATCCAGTCGGACACCGGCCAAATAATGTGCAGCGACATTTGCCGGCGCAATCTCATCGCCGATAATGGCGCTCAGTTGTGCGGCTGCTTCTTCATAATTACGGGCTTCAACTTCATTCAGGGCTGATTCCAACCGTAAGGCCTCGCGTTTGACCGTCTCTTTGGCCTGCACCTGCAAATATTCATTCAGGGCGACACCGCCAATCAACAAGGCCGCGCCTAAATAGGCGAAAATCCCATATTTCTTCCAAAGACCCGACAGGCGGTCCTGTCGTAAACCTTCTTCGACTTCTTCAAAAATATCAGCCAAAAATAGTCTCCAGAGATAATATACGTCGCGTTGCGGCGCACCCTAGCCGCGCCCGTCCGTGCCCGCAACGGACAAGGTTAGCTGCGTGCAGTTTTCGTCAGTTTGTAGGTCTGGGCTTCGCCCGGAAATGCGCGCGATTTCACCTCCGCGGCATAAGTTTCGGCAGCCGATCCGATCACAGATTTCAGGTCAGCATTCTTTTTGACAAATTTTGGCACCCAGTCCGTCATGCCGAGCAAATCATTGGTCACGAGGATTTGCCCGTCACACCCAGCGGACGCCCCGATCCCAATGGTGGGACAAAAAACGGAGGCTGTGATTTGATCCGCGAGATCTGGCGCAACACCTTCAATTACAATCGCAAATGCCCCGGCTTCGTCGGCGGCAACGGCTTCCGCGATCACGCGGGCCCACTCATCTTCCGTTCGCCCCTTGGCGCGAAATCCGCCATCGACATTTATCGCCTGTGGGCGCAATCCGACATGCCCCATGACAGGAATACCCCGCTCCACCATATGCGCGATTTGCGTGGCGGCGTAGGCGCCGCTCTCGATTTTGACCGCTTGGCAGCCGGTCTCCTGCATGATTCGAGCGGCATTTAGAAAGGCTTGGTCTGAATTGGTTTCGTAAGAACCGAATGGCATATCGACGACAACAAAAGCCTGCGCTGCGCCCCGCATCACCGCTTGCCCGTGAAGAATCATCATCTCCATGGTGACGCCGACCGTTGAGGGCAATCCGTGCACCACCATGCCCAGGCTGTCTCCCACCAATAATATATCGCAATGAGGATCGAGGATTTGCGCCATTTGTGCGTCATAAGCCGTGAGACAAACAAGCGGATCGCCTGATTTGGCTTTAGCGATATCTTTGACGGTCTTTCGACGCGTTTTGGCCTGAGCGGACATTGGGATCCTATAATTGCATTGTTCCGCCATGGCTTTAGCAGACCGCCCTTTCAGAACAAGGCTTCTGGCTGCTCAGGACGAGATTGTAATTATACGGGCAGAGCGCGAACGCCGAACAGAATCGGATGTAGCCAAAATAGAAGGATTGCCCAAATCGCGAGTCCGCCAATGACCGCGATCACGTCCATGGTGGAATTGGTCACCGCATCCGGCCCCGGTCCAATATCGCCGCGCTTCTTGACCATGATCCGATCGAACACGGCGAAGGCGAGGAAACTTCCAAATAGAATCACAGAATTGAGTTCCCCATTAGCCAACAAATGCCCCACCGCCCAGATTTTCACGGCCAGCAACATTGGATGTTTGGACATCTTCTTGAGTCGCCCCGTTGGGATTTGCGACGCAATAAGAAGAATCATGGCCGGAATCATCAGCACCAAGTTGAGGTGCGCCATCCAGGTGGGCGGCGAATATAAAAGCCCGGCTCCACGGCTCGCGTCAAAGCCATAGATGATCAGACCCAACCCGACCAATGAGACGAGACTATAGAGTCCCATATACGGCCCATAGCCTAATCGCGTTTTGATATCTTTCTCCGGCGCGCGTGACCGTAAGGCGGAATAGAAATGGGCGCCGAAGAATATCGCCAACCCCAAAAGAAAAAGTGTCATGCCGCCGCCTCCTGCGTGTCCA
>JABSQA010000122.1 GCA_013213825.1 Henriciella sp. | reverse complement strand
CGACGATATGAAGAGAACGCCGAGTGGAGATGCTCTTAACCAGTTCATGATGTCGATGGGAGAAAGCAACCCAATGGCCTTGCTCGGCGGTATTTTTATTATTGAGGGCACTGGTCAAAAAATTATCCCGACACTTCTACCATTTTTGAAAGACACATTTGGCACGGAGTTGAAGGTTTACAAGTTCCTTGAGTACCATGGTGAGAGCGATCAAAATCATTTGATGAGATGGGCAAATGCGGTTGACCTTGCACTTGCCTATTCGCCGAATATGGCTAGCGAAATTGTCGAATGTGCGAAAAAGGTAGCTATGCTCTACAGTATGCAGTGGACTGACATCAGCCAAAGTCTTGAAAGGGAGTAGTTGTGAAGAATTACCCAGGACCAGATCTGTCTTATCATGACCCGGCTGATCCCAACCCGTGGTTGGCATTGTCTTTAGAGACCACGACGCCTATTCGCGGGCGGTTATGGCTGCTGGTCCTGGGCTCAGGGCTGGTCGGGCGCGCTGCCGGATTTGCATTTTGGAGCCAGATCGAGGCGGGCGGCGGCATGGGCTGGGTCGGTTGGCTAATCATCATCATGTTGGCGATCATTTCTTATTCCATCACCTTCTATTTCGCCCATCGCTTCTTCGAAGACTCGTTAGATCAGTATATTGTCTCCGACACGTTTGGCCGCAAACATGATTGGATCGATCTAGAGACCGTGACCCGTGAAAGCGGCGATGCCAAAATTGATGGCTGGGTGGCCCATTACAAATTCATCCGCACCATGTTTGCGATGGGACTGCTGCCGCTGATCGCTTGTATCTATCTGTTCTTTTTTGCCTGATGCTCTGTGCGCAGGCGCCGACAGGAGGTTCTCTCCGAGGCCTTATCTGGATGTCACCCAGATTTGCGCGCTTATGTGCCGACGGGATCAACAGGCGCGCAGGTTAAAGCCTGTTGATTGGCGATGATGCCATCCATATCGGACGCGTTCGCGGCAAATCGCCGAACAAGCATAATACCTTTTGGCGTTGGCGAGATGATGGGAACGCCTTCAAATGCTGAGATGTCTTGGCCGTCTAGCGCCAGAACAAACTCAAATGAGCTGCGTTCTAGTTCAAGGTCATTCGTCACAAAATAATTGTCCGAGTTTTGTTGATAAAACGAGATCGACCAGTAACGCGGCCATGTCTCACCTGCGATGCGAACGGGACCATTGCTCAAATCATACGCCATCGAGGAGATGATGCTGTCTGGATTGGCGCGCCGTGCAGCATTCTTTCTGGGGCCATATGTTTGGTTGTGAAAACAGGTGTTCCAGTCCCCTGCGCCGGCAACAATTCTGTTTTCGATCGTCGACATGACTTTGATTGGCGCCTGTTGGATCACCACATTGCGGGTGATGAAAAACGTCGCCGCGCTTAAGACTAAGGCGCCGACCGCGTAGAATAACACTTGTTTTAGCATGACACGCGCTCCACCGTTGGAAGGTCAATATTCGGCAATGTGTTGCGGGTCGTCGCGCTTGGATTGTAGACGCGAAGCATCAGATCAAAGGGCTGATCTGGGCTTTGCTGTGAGGGCAGCCAGGCCGTCTCTTGCGGCGTCGGCGCGACAGTGATGACCCACCCTCCCGTGTCCGTCCGTGGAATTGAGACACTGTTCCAGCTGGAACGGTTCTGCGAATTTGGCACATAGTGCTGCGTGATACGATCGTAGAGCGTGAGCGACCACCATCTTGTATCGATTGGCGGCCCCTCGACCCGATACGTGCATTGAGACCGAAGGGGCTCACCATCGCTATCCTGGACCGCAATGAAGTATACCGCTTCTTTGGACGACAAGCCTAAAGGGCCATTGATTGCGGTGCGCGCGCGCTCAATTCTGGTTGCTGCCGATGCGCCAATCTTGTCGCTATAGAGCCAGGTTCCATCAACGTCTTCGAATGTGTCGAAGACGGAACCGGGGTCGGTCAGATTGTTCGCAGTCATGGTGCGGCCGGCAAAAAACGACGCAGCAATTACGGCGGCGGCTCCGATCGCAATGATCAAATATCTCAACACTGTTCTCCCTCCGGGGCGAACCAAAACGCTAGCGAGCATGTTAGCGTTTGGCCACTCTTATCAATGTGCTTTGATGTTTACACGAGATGTGGCGAATGGGCGATCTGCGAACGTTCCGGCACCAAATGCCGTTACCCGTTCAGCTCCGCCAAAAACGCGCGCACCGCCACCAACCGCTCAGCGACTGAACCGCGAACTTCGGTCCAGGGTACGCCGCCGCCTTCGGGGCCGGCAAGCGCTTGGCGGAAGCGGTCCTGCATGGCGTGGCGGATATGCGCGCCGTCGCGTTGGCCGTCATCGACAAAAGGGATTTCATCACCCGTGAGGATGCGCACATAGGGCGTGATCTGTGCCGCGGCAGCGGCCAGGACAGGCGCGGTGGCGCGGCCCATATAGCGTTCCTGCCAGATCACCGTGGCCAAGGCGTCCGTATCGCAGACCAGCCAGCCCGTTTTGCTCCGTGCGGCCGCCTCATTTTCGAGGGCATTTTGGCGTTCAGCGATCAGCGTGAATTCATCATCATGCCACGGGGCAGGCGGGCCGCCTGCGCGCAAAGCGGTATATTCACGGCCATATTCCGGCACCCATTCGCAGCCCAATTCACGCGCGAGTGCTTCGGACAGTGTGGTGCTACCCGTAGATTCTGCCCCGGTCACAACGATCCTTTTGACTGCGGGCGTGAGGGTCATGCGGGAGCATCCGCTTTGGCGGCGCGTTGCCATTCACGTAGGCCGATAATGCACATGATGAGGAACACGCTATACAGGCCTGCGGTGAGATACAGATCTTTGTGAATGTAGAGCGGGATATAGATCAGGTCGGCGGCGATCCACAGCCACCAATTGGCGATCCATTTGCGCGACAGCATGAATTGCGCGACGAGGCTGAGCGATGTGGTGATGGCATCCCATCCCGCGACCGTAGAATCGGTCCATCGGGTCAGACCGAAATGGATGGCGGCGGCGATCATGATGACGGCGAGGAGAAAGAGGCCGAGGTGAAACGGCCTGAGCGAAGCGATTTGCACGCCCTCTTGATCCGCGCCGCCGCGGAGCCACCAAAACAGACCGAGCGCATTCAAGGCGATAAAGACAATCTGCAATCCCGCGTCCGCGTACAGCCCGGATTGCGTAAACAGCACCATAAACATTGCTGCACTGAGCATGCCGGCGGGAAAGTTCCAGATATTGCGTTGGATAAGCAGCCAAACACAAATCAACCCGCTCAGCGTGCCGATAATTTCAATCCAATTCACGATATTGCCCTTAAACCCAGTCCGTTTTCCCCAATGGGTCGTTTCGCTCCAACTTCCGCCATCGACGATTCGTGCTTATCGGCTCTTCAGAAGAAGACCAGCAGAATCTTCGATTGCCGATGCGAGAACGCGCAGCAAATGGCGCCGATTGGACCGGTTAGAGGATGAATGATTGAAAAGATATATCATTTGACCTGACGCGAAGAGCGCTCCAATAAAGTCAAGATGGGTTCAATTGGAGGTTTAGATGAAAAAATGGATTGGGATTCTTCTAAGTGCGGGAGCGATTGTCGGGTGTTCGACGTCCATAGCACCCGCTGTGACTGAATCGGTTGTGGTTGAAGCGCCGGATGCCAACACTCAGAAGTTTCCAACCGACCTTCGGCGCGTATCTTTGATCGTCGATGATATTGACGAGTCACTGAAGCTCTATCGCGACGTGCTTGAGTTCGAAGTAAACTATGATGCGATGGTCACGATGAGTGGCGTAGCGCTGCCCGCCGGCGAGCCAGGTGCGCAAGCGCGCCTCGTGCTCATCAGTTCAAACGATAGTTGGGTTGGCTGGATCGGCTTATTGCAATGGATTGACCCGCCGCTCGAACGAAACTTCGCTCCGGACCGGATGGGAATTGGTGATGCGATTTTGGTTTTCAACACTGAGAAAGTCGATGAGCATTGCGAAGCCGCCGCGCGATTGCCGGGAATCAAAGTGACAACCGAAGCCAGCAATACAACTTATCCCGCGCGAGGCGACGGAGATCCGATCGTTGTGAGAACCTGCTATCTGTTCGATCGGGATGGCTATTTCATGGAACTTAACAAAGTCCTCGATCGCGATAGTTACAATGAGTACTGAACGCAGACCTGGTTGATCATAGATAAGGCCGTGATGATCGCGGCGACGGAGCCCGTATTCTGGCGATGCTTTGCGCTCCAACCTCAGACAGACGAGATCCTTGCGTTCAAAAACCCGATCACCTCGATCAGTTTGCCTTTGGTGACGCTATCGTCAGCATCGACCAAGTCGGCGGTCAGGACTGAATGCGGATGCTTTAGAGGGCCATCGGGGTTGCGATGCTCATCATCAATCACATGTTCCTTGAAGCGGTCTGCACCGACCAGGTCTCGTACCGCATTGAATCGCGCGGCTTTGCAGAGACTGTCGCCATCAAACCTCAAGCCCATCGCATCTATCTCGCGCGCCGCGAATTGCGATTTTTCTTCGGCGCTCATTTGTAGGCCGCCATCCTGATTGTGAAATGGGGTGCTCGCTGGCAAGCCGGGTTGTGACGTCACAGGCGCGGTCACCCAAGGGTCTAAGGCGAGCGTCAAGGCGAAGTTTCCCGTCATGCACATGCCAATGACGCCCACGCCCGGCCCACCGATGCGTTCGTGTAATTGCTTTGCGAGCGCCCTCAGCCATTGTGTGATTGGGCCTGGGTCATTGCTTGCGAAGAGATGGATTTCGCGGCTGATACAGGCTCTGAAGAAGTTGCGACCAGGATTGGCGGGGGTGGGCTTTGGCGCACGTCCGAACAGGTCTGGGGCATAGACTGTAAAGTGTTCGCTCAGCCAATTGGCCAACCGCCAAAACTCGTCTGTCATGCCGGGCAGCTCGTGCATCAATAAAACACCAGGCCCACGACCTTTTTCGAAAACCGAATGAACAATCCCGGCATGTTCGAAAGAAAAGTGCTCGTCGAAGGGTATAGTATTTGCGGTCCCGAACATCGTCATAGAATAGCTCCCCAATCTTCTCTGAATGGCCGCGCGACGATTTGTAGAGGCGTGGCCAAGTTTAGCCGAACTTAATGGCGTCGACCTGGTTTGGATATATGGCGAGCGCGTCTTTGATCGCGGCGACAGCCGGGAATGGCGTTTCATAGGTCCAAATCGCGTTTTCGCGGATCGATCCATCCAGCGTACGCAAATGATAATAGCTGGCCTCGCCCTTATACGGACACCAGGTGGTCTGTGTGGAGCGCTCGAGCAGGCTCATACCCATGAGATGACGCGGCAGATAGGCGACCGGTGGATAGCTGGCCTCGCGCAGCTCAAAATATTCAGATACTTCAAAAATGATAACGCCCGCCAGCGTGACGCTGACGGGCGTTGTTTTTAGCTCAATAGCGATCGGATGATCTGGGCCAGGCGTGAGCTGGCGGCGCATTAAGCGGCTTCCATCTCAATGCCTTTTTCGGCCATAAAGTCTTTCAGCTCACCGGCTTCGAACATTTCTTTGACAATGTCACAGCCGCCGACAAACTCACCTTTGACGTAAAGCTGCGGAATGGTCGGCCAGTTTGAATAGGTCTTGATGCCTTCGCGGACACCTTGGTCCTCCAGCACATTCACCGCCTGATACTCGACACCGAGATAATCCAGGACTTGCACAACAACAGAGCTGAAACCGCATTGGGGAAATGTCGGTGTGCCCTTCATGAAGAGCAAGACGTCATTGCCTTTGACGGCATTATCGATGGAGGTCTGAATTTCATCGGACATGAGAGGGTTACTCCGCTTCTTTCATCACTTGCTCGCGGGCCACGGGCAGCAATTCCGCCATATGGTCGCGAATGCGCGCATCACTGCGCTCGACACCTGCTTTATCTAGGTCGCCGCGGACTTTTCTGAAGACATCATCGTCACCCGGCTCTTCCAAGTCTGAAAGAACGACGGTTTTGGCATAGGCCTCGGCGTCATCGCCTTGCAGATTCATCAGGTCTGCCGCCCATAGGCCCAGCAGTTTGTTGCGGCGAGCCGTAACCTTAAACTCGGTCGCCTCGTCCATGGCGAATTTGGCTTCTTCGGCGCGTTCACGATCATCAAATGAAGACATATATGTCGACCCTTTTCACAGGATTGGGAGGTTCTGCCGCTGATATAGGGGTGCGAGGGGGTCGGGTGCAAGAAGCCTTTTGCGTCTTTGCCCCGATTAGCGTAAGGGGGGCGCCTTAAACGGACCGAGCGACTGAGTCGCTTTCGCCCAAACACCGCCAAAGGGATAGCGCGATGTCACGCAAGCGCATGATTTATGAAGGTAAGGCCAAAATCCTTTATGAGGGGCCAGAGCCGAATACGCTGATTCAGTATTTCAAAGACGACGCGACCGCGTTCAACGCTGAAAAGAAAGCGGTTTTGGACGGGAAAGGCGTGCTCAATAATCGCATTTCCGAATTCATGATGACCCGATTGGGTGGGGTTGGCATTCCCAATCATTTCATCAAACGCCTGAATATGCGCGAGCAATTGATCAAGAAAGTGGAGATTATCCCGCTGGAAGTGATCGTGCGGAATGTCGCAGCTGGAACCATGTCAAAACGCCTCGGCATCGAAGAAGGCACGCAATTGCCGCGGGCAATTGTTGAATTTTGCCTGAAAGATGATGCGCTTGGCGATCCTTTGGTCTCTGAAGAACATATTGCGGCATTCGGATGGGCCCAACCGCATGAAATGGACGAGCTGATCGCGCTCTCGCTCCGCGTGAATGACTTCATGTCTGGCCTGTTTGCGGGGGTCGGTATCAAATTGGTCGATTTCAAATTGGAGTTTGGCCGGTTCTTTGAAAACGATATGCAACGGGTGATCTTGGCGGATGAAATCTCCCCCGATAGCTGTCGGCTTTGGGATTTGGAGACCAATGAAAAGCTCGACAAAGACCGGTTCCGGCGCGATTTGGGTGGGGTGACGGAAGCCTATGCGGAAGTGGCGCGCCGGCTCGGGATCATCAAAGAGAATGCTCAGGGCGCTGAGATCGTAGACTTTTCAGGCGCCAGTAAGTAGCCTCTCTCCTGATCGGGGAGGGCCATATGACATTAAAAATAATCGGCGCTGGCTTCGGCCGTACGGGCACATTGTCCTTGAAGGCCGCCTTGGAACAGCTCGGCTATTATAAGTGCCATCATATGCTGGAAGTGATGCCGAACGATTCCCAGCTCGACGCTTGGCATGCGATTTCTCAAGGGGAAACGCCGGATTGGGACGCGGTTTTTGAGGGCTTCCAAGCGAGCGTTGATTTCCCGTCTTCAGCCTATTGGCGTGAACTGGCAGAGCATTATCCGGATGCTAAAATCATTCTCACCACTCGCAGCTTTGAGTCTTGGTATGACAGCGCCAGCGAAACGATTTACCCGGTCAGCAGCAACATGCCGGGTTGGATGTTGATCATCCCGAAAGTCCGCAAAATCAAAGAAATGACCTATGGTACGATCTGGGATCGTATCTTTGGGGGTATGTTCGAAGACAAAGACGCCACGCGTCAGGTGTTTGAGCAACATGAAGCCGACGTTAAAGCGGCGTTTTCAGACGACCGGTTGCTGGTTTTTCATCCCAAAGAAGGCTGGGAACCGCTTTGTGCGTTTTTGGGTCAGCCCGTTCCCGAGACGGCGTTTCCCAATGTGAATGATCGGGCCGAGTTCAAAAAACGCCTCAGCATGGTCCAACGTATGCGCTATGTGCCCTACATCCTTGGCGGGTTGGCGATTTTGGCTGCACTGATCGCCTATCAAGCCTTTTAGTCACCCGAAGTTTGGGCTAGACGGTGCGCGACTCAATAAGCGGAGCGCGATTCTCATGAAAGCGATTGTCCATGTCGGCCTCAAACCAGGTGTGCTCGATCCACAAGGCAAAGCGGTCGCCGACTCGCTCGGTCGGATGGGATTTGGCGAAGTCGCTGGCGCCCGCATTGGTAAAGTCATTGAGCTCGACTTAGACGGCGTGGCCGAAGCGGACGCCGAAGCCCGAGTCAAAGACATGTGTGAGAAGTTGCTCGCAAATACGGTGATTGAAAGCTATCGGATCGAGCTGGTTGCTTAGACAGCGTTCAAGCTGAACACCTGTTCATAGTTGAATTTATTGAACTTTTTTCGACGGATCGCGCGCGCTTCTGCGTTTGATACGGCATGCGAACAAGAAATGGAGGATCGCATGTTGAAAATTACGACGCTTGCACTCGTTGCGGCACTCGCCACCCCGATCGCACTGGCTGGACCAGCTGAGCGCTTAGAGCGATTGGATAATCGCCTCGACCGTTTGGAACGTACCGGAGTGATCAAACAAGGCTCTCGCTTGGACCGGATTGAAGACCGGATCGATCGCCGCGAGAATAAAATCGACCGCCGCGAAGACCGACGCGACCGGGCCGTGAATAATGGACCATTGGATCGTCTCGAAGATCGGCTCGATCGGCTTGAGAACATTCAAGATCGCCGCGAAGACCGCTGGGATCGCCGCAACCTATATTAAAGTGCGCGTACGCGAGGCTGACCGACGCGTGTCCGAACGATAAAGCGGGCACGCGTTGGGCAACCCGCATGATACCCAGGTCGGAAGTGCCCGACGTGCGGCACCCTGCTGGCCATGTCATTGTGTCTCATCTCCCCTAGCGGAAGCGTGTCGCGAAAGCCACAACCCATCGCGAAAAGACGACATTTCTTGTTTGTGAGTAATAGTCCCAGTGTCTCATACCTATGTTGCGTTACGGAAGTAACGCAAGGAAGGAACTTTGCTCCAATGAAAACGAGAAACCTGCTTGGGGGCACTGCGCTCGCCCTCGCCATGTCAATGACGGCATGGTCCGCTCATGCGCAAAATGATGATTCCAGCGATGATGCTGATGAACTGCGTCAAAGCCAGATTGTTGTCACCGGTACACGATCTGCAGACCGAACCGCACTTGAAACCGCGGTCCCGGTTGACGTTTTTCCAGTGTCTGAATTGACCGAAACCGGTCGCACGGAACTCAATCAAATTTTGGCGGCGACGGTACCGTCATTCAACTTCAACCAGACCTCGATCAGTGACGGTACTGACATCATTCGTCCCGCCACATTGCGCGGTTTGGCGCCTGACCAGACTTTGGTGCTGCTTAACTCCAAGCGTCGGCACTCTTCGTCACTGGTCAACATTAATGGCACGGTCGGACGCGGATCTTCTGCGGTTGACTTGAACTCGATCCCGACCGCAGCGATTGGCAGTGTCCAGGTTCTGCGCGACGGTGCATCGGCTCAATACGGGTCTGACGCCATTGCAGGCGTGATCAACGTGCTGCTGAAGGAAGAAAGCTCGGGCGGCGGTGTGAATGCGCGCTATGGTGCGTTTGTAACCGACATTAAGGGCCAAGGCCGCGACCGCGTGGATGGCGAAACGCTTCAGATTAGCGGTTGGAAAGGCTTTGCGCTTGGCGATTCAGGCTTCCTGACGATTTCAGGTGAGTATAAAGACCGCAATCCATCAAACCGCGCAGGCTTGGATCCGCGTCAGCAATATATCACGCCAGGTGGTGTCGCAGATCCGCGCGAGCGCACATTCAACAGGTCAATCGTCCCGCCCGCGAGGCGTGCATAGGCATAGGCGTCTAAGCCATAGCGGATGATCCGTGCCGTATGCC
>JABSQA010000121.1 GCA_013213825.1 Henriciella sp. | reverse complement strand
TCTGCATAAGTGCCTGGAAGAACGCGATATTGTGCCAGCTCAAAACCATCGCCCCAAGATATTCGCCGGATCGGATCAGGTGATGCAAATAGGCTTTGGAATAGTCCTGACTGGAGGGACTGTTCACAGCGGGATCAAGCGGGCTCGTATCCTCAGCGAAACGCGCATTTTTCAGATTCATCGGCCCGTCCCAGGTCCAGGCTTGACCATGGCGCCCGGCGCGGGTCGGCAAGACGCAATCAAACATGTCTATGCCTCGCGCAACCGCTTCAACCTGAGCGATCGGTTTGCCCACGCCCATAACGTAGCGCGGAAACTCGCTTGGAAGATGTGGACCCGTCAGGGCGAGCGCCCGGCCCATTTGATCATGGCCCTCACCCACCGCGAGGCCGCCCAAGGCGATTCCACCAAATCCTTGTGCAGCAACCGTTTTTGCAGACGCCTCGCGCAAGTCGGGGTAGTTTGAGCCCTGGACAATTCCGAATAGGGTCTGAGTTTCGCGGTCACCAAATGCCTCTAATGAGCGCTGTCCCCAATCAGCAGAGAGCCGCATCGAACGTTCAGCCTCTTCATGTGAGCACGGATAATCTGTGCACTCATCCAGCTGCATCGAAATATCGGCGCCGAGCAGGTCGGCTTGGATTTCAATGCTACGCGCCGGCGTTAGTCTATGCTCAGATCCATCAATATGACTTCGGAACGTCACCCCGTCTGCATCCATTTTTCGCAGCTGCGACAGAGACCAAACCTGAAACCCGCCACTATCGGTCAGCATCGGACCTGACCATTTGCTGAACTTATGCAAGCCGCCCAGGCGTTGAACCCGTTCCGCCCCCGGACGCAGCATTAAGTGATAAGTATTCCCCAGGATAATATCGGCGCCGGTTTGTTTGACCTGGTCCATGTACAGCGCTTTCACAGTACCGGCCGTGCCAACGGGCATGAAGGCGGGGGTTCGTATGTCTCCCCGCGGAGTCGCTAGGACACCGGTACGCGCCGCGCCTTCTGTCGCATGAATGATGAACGGGAACCGGGTCATTAGATCAAGGTCTCCAAGTCGAGAACGCGCAATAAGGCGGCCCGAGCCTGCAGACATTCTTCTGCGAATGCTGGATCAGCCAAATCAGCCGCTGATAGCCGATCCCGATAAGTGTTGCGGACGACATCCTGAAGCGCATCAATCTTTGATTCATCGAGTAAAACGCCCTGATGACAGGCGGCGCGTTCTTCCGGCGTCATGACGACGCGCAAACGCAGACAGGCAGGCCCGCCGCCATTGCGCATGGATTGTCGAACGTCGACATATTGGACTCGCCCAATCGGTCCATTGCCTTGTACCAATCGCTCACAATAGGCGCGCGTGCTTTCCGTCTCTTGGGTCTCAGTCGGCGCCAATAAGACCAGCCGATCTTCGCCAGGCCATTGCAGGAGTTGCGAGTTGAACAAATAGGATTTGATCGCGTCAGCTAGCGGAACCTCTGCATCGGGCACCATGACGGGCTTTAGCTCAAATAATCCATCCGCAGCCGTGCGAAGATCTGAGAGTATCGCTTCCGTATTCTCAAATGCATGTTCGTGGAAGAAGAGCGTATCAAGCGTGCCGACACAGACGACATCATTGTGAAACGCCCCAGCATTGATCGCTTTGGCCGATTGTCGGGCAAACACAGTGCGTTCGGGGCGCAATCCATGACCACGTGCAACGCTCTCACTGGCGAGACGCGTTTGGCGTGCCGGAAAACCGGTTACGCTTTCACCAGCCTCACGGCCATAGACAAACAGCTCCACACCCTGGGCGCCATGTTCTGAGCAGAGACGCACATGATTAGCCGCCCCTTCATCGGAGAAGTCGGCATGCATGGGGAGCGCGAGCTCCACGTCAAATGGATCATCAGAAGTTGGTGGGTCGTTATACATGCCTAGTTCTTCGAACATCAAAGACAGCATATCCCATGTGTCTTCGTGTTCGAGGCTTCGGTGGAGCATAGATGATAGATTTGCAATGGTAAGATGGAGTTTGCCACTCCTCGTATCTGCTGATGGAGAAACAGTAGCTGCATTCGCCGTCCACATAGAACTCGCAGAATATGCGACTTTCAACAATCGCGGTTCGGCTTGAGCCGCATCGGCAATCACCTCGGAATCAGTTCCCGCAAACCCCGCATCTCGCAAAATTGTCAGATTGGGCCGCTCTAATGGCGGTATCACCCCTTGCACAAAGCCGGCGCGCACCAGCATGCGCATCTTTTCCAGACCTTGCAGCGCAGCTTCGCGTGGATTGGAAACGTCGCCGGCATTGTTTTGACTGGCCAAATTGCCGTCCGACATGCCGCCATAATTGTGACTTGGGCCGATTAGGCCGTCGAAATTCACTTCAACTGTTTCTGAGGAAGACATGGAAACCCCTGCCTTGTGCCTGTTGAAGGGCGTGTCCTTTCACACCCGAATGGAATAGGTCGGCACGCGCGTCTCAACAGGCTCAGGGCGCGACCGAAAGTGTCCTCTACTTCGGAAAACCCACGGCGCCAAGACGTGTCGCCTGATCAGAGACCTGACTGGCTTGCGGCCAAGCGCAATAATCTGCTGCATAATAGGCGCCTGGACGGAAATTCCCCGAATGACCAGGCCCACCAAAAGGCATGGCGCCACTCGCACCGGCTGTCGGACGATTTCGGTTGAGGATGCCGGCTTTCATTTCGGCATGCGCCTGTAACCAACGCGCATCGTCATCGCTCACCAGACCGCCTGAGAGACCGTATTTGGTGTCATTGGCGCGCTGGATCGCTTGGTCGAAATCATCCACACGGATGATTTGCATGAGCGGTCCGAACAATTCCTCATCCGGAATATCCGTGGCGGCTGTCACATCAATGACGCCAGCGGTCACAAATCCGCCGCCGCGATCCATTCGCTTCAATCGGCGGAGAGTTTTTCCGCCTTTCTTAGACAGCATCATTTGGAAATCGACTGCATTTTGCGCAGCCTGCTCTGAAACGAGTGGCCCCATAAAGGCGTCGCCTTCTGAGGCATCCCCAATGCGAAGAGACTTGGCGCGCGCAACAATTGCTTCGACGACTTGGTCGCCCCACTTGCCGGTCGGGAGAATGACCCGGCGTGCGCAGGAACAACGCTGACCTGTCGTTAAGAAAGCGGACTGCGCGGCGATGTCTGCCGCTGCATCTATGTCTGCGGGATCCCAAATGATCAGCGGGTTATTGCCACCCATTTCCAAAGCCAGGATGACTTCCGGACGACCCGCAAAATGACGGTGAAAGAATAAGCCTGTCTGCGCGGAGCCGGTGAATAATAGCCCATTAATATCACCATCGAGCAAAGCAGCGCCTGTATCCCGTCCGCCTTGGACGACATTTACGAGACCTTCTGGCAATCCCGCCGCTTCAAACGCCTCGACCATAATATGCGCCACGGACGGGGCCAGTTCAGAGGGTTTGAAGACACAAGCATTCCCAGCAAGCAGCGCGGGCACCATATGCCCGTTCGGCAAATGCCCTGGGAAGTTGAACGGACCAAACACCGCCATCACACCATGAGGGCGATGGGTAAGATGCATTGAGCCAAAGGCGGCTTCCGAATAAGCCGTACCCGCACGCTCGACTTGCGCTTTGATCGAAATTGCAATCTTGCCCGCCATTGCGCCCGCTTCGGCTTTTGCGTCCCAGGCGACTTTGCCCATGTCGCGACTAATCGCTTCCGCGATCGCGTCCGCGCGCTTGGTCACTTCTTCAGCGTATTTTTCTAGAATGGTTGTGCGATCATGTTGAGGACGCCGCGCCCAATCGGATTGGGCAACACGCGCCGCGCTAATCGCATCTTCGACTTGGTCATCACTACAAGCCTGACCGTCCCAGCTGGTCTCTCCATTGGCCGGATTGGTTTTCTCAAACCAATCATCTTTGCCATCGCTCCAACGGCCATTGATATAAGCACTTTTGGCCATACTAACTCCTCAGCCAGATGCGCGCTTTGTCGCCGCGTTTGAGTTTTAATTTTTCGAGGGTTTCCTGGCTGGTCATGAACCGCGCATCCCCCATTTCGGCCCCTTCGATCAGACAGGCGCGATACTCAGCGAGATCCAAACGCGCCGCGATGCCGGTAGAGCCTGTCGCGGGCCCGACATCTAATTCTAAGATCTTGCTTTCGCGCACCGTTCGTAAATTGTTTCGATTGACCTGCATGATCGGGCCACCGTCAAAAATGTCGACAACGCGTTCGAACTCGAAGCCTTCCCATTCCAGGAGTTTAAACGCTGGGACACCATCGACATGGACACGACCAATCACTTCACGTGCTTCATTCGGCAACAGATCCACATAGACCGGATATTTCGGCATCAGGTCCAAAATAAATTGGTTGTCCGTCGTGGCCGAGAGATAGTCCGCCTCAGTGAAGGACATTTTGAAGAAATGACGTCCGAGACATTCCCAAAACGGTGTTTCGCCCTCGTGGGAAACCACGCCGCGCAACTCTGCAATCACCTTCTCCCCGAACCAATCGGGCTTGGTCTTGATCAGCAAATATCGCGATTGCGCCAATAGACGGCCAACGCCAGCGCCACGGTGTTCAGGCCGTAGGAATAAAGTCCCAACTTCGGTGCAACCGACAAATTCATTGGTCAAGATCAGCGCGTCCATATCAAAGCGTCGATCGGCTTCTTGGCTGGCTTGGGCCAATGTAATGATGCGATAATTGAAGAAAGGCGATTTGACGCCAATCCCGGCTTTGACCGCGCTGCAGCCACCAATCTCACCGGTTTCAGTGTTTTCCAGCATCATCAGATACTTGCCGTATTCCGGCTGATCCAAACGACCGGCAAAGGAATCGACAGATTTGAGAAGGCGCTTTCGCAAAATCTCTTCATCCACCGGTAGTGAGGTGAACCCAGCACCTGATTCCACGGCCATCGCGCGCAGAGCATCGAAATCCGAGAGCTCCGCGGGTCTCATTACATATGGCGACTTCATCCCATCAACGCCTTGATCTTGGGCGCATCCAAACGCCCGTCTGCTATTCGATTTAGTAAGAGGGCGGATAATTGTGCGCGCTCCACAAAGCTCGACATGATCACATACTCTTCGTCCGAATGAATACGGCCACCCATCACGCCGAGTGTATCAACATTCGGCACCCCAGCGGCAAAGATATTATTGCCTTCGCAAACGCCGCCTGTGTCAACGAATTCCAGCTCTAAACCAATCGCTCGGCCGGTTGCGGCGACCGCGTCGAACAAATGCTGCTGTGCTTCATTGCGCGGCTTGGGGGGACGATAGAAGCCGCCATGCATATGTCCAGAAATTCCATCGCGGGCTTTCGCCTCTGCGAGCAGGGCTTCAACCTTCATGGTCGCCCAGGCCGCAGCCTCCGCATCCGGCGCCCGGGCGCCGAAGCGCACAATCGCGAGATCTGGAACAATATTGACGGCGCTGCCGCCATCAATCGATCCCACATTGAAAGTCACACCATCGCGCTGACCATTCAATTGCTCAAGTGCCACGACCATCGAAGCTGCAGCTTCAAGCGCGCTGCGGCCTTCTTCCTTGGCCCGCCCCGCATGCGCAGACCGACCATGTAATACGATATCAAAGACAGCCGAGCCTTTTCGACCGCCTGACATGGCGCCGGTATCCATACAGGGTTCATAGGTCATGCCGATCATAGCGCCCGATTGGGCTGCTTCGGTCAGAAATGGCGCGCTAGCGAAATTACCTGTCTCTTCGTCGGGCGTAATGACGATTTGATAACCGAGCTTGTCTTTAAGTGGCCCCGCCTCAAACGCTTGCAACGCGCCCAACATCAAAGAAAGGCCGCCTTTCATATCCGCGAGCCCAGGACCGTTAAACTTGCCATCGCCCAGGTCTGTGATCTCTGTGAAGGTCTCAGGTGGGAATACCGTATCGTAGTGTCCACTCATAATGACTTGCATGTCGGCCTTAGGGCGAGACGATATGCGGATGACCGGACCGGTCTCAAAGGCTTCAACCACGCCTGAATTGGAGACTTTCTCAAACGGGTCGGTCGCGATGAGTTCCACTTTCGCATCAAGGCCACTAAACGCATCCGCCATGCTTGGCGCCAACGCATCCAGACCCGCGCGGTTCCAGCTGCCCGTATTCACCTTTGCCCAATCGAAGGTTCGGTTTTGCATTTGGGTTTCGAGCGCGGCAACGCGTTCGCATACCGCTTCGTCTTCGGAAGTTTTTTGACTGAGATCGACCATATTGGCTTTGGTTTCACGCTTTTGAGAAAACAACAAGCCCCGGACACGTTGGTCCGGGGCTCATGATTAGATTGTGGTTGGGTTTAAGAATTGTTGCGATCGAACTCCGCCAGACGCTCTTCGGCCTCGGACAGGCGATCATCGACAGTCTCGCAAGTTTCAGGCGCATTGCCGATAACTTCCAAGTCTTTGCAACGTTCTTTTTCTTTCTTGTAGTCACTGACTTCGTTGAAGATCTCAAACCGGGCCAAGGCAATCGCAGTATTGTCTTCAGCCGCCATGAAGTCGATCCAACCACGACCACCGCGATTATTCGCATTACGGAACGCTGTGCGCGCACCGGCGCGGTCATCGCGCTCATAGCGTGATTGTCCCACCAAGACCCAAGCAAGTCCGGTATTCGACAGACCGCCTTTATCGATGGCTCTCATCATCGCTTCTTCGGCGCGCTCCCAGTCTTGCAGCTCACTAAAGGACCGGCCCAAGCGCTCATACATTTTACCATCCGGAGCAATCTCAGCCGCTTCTTCGATCACCGGAATGGCACGGTCAAATTCACGCGCCACTTGGTACAAGTTGGCGAGCAATTCGAGACGCTGATAATTTTTCGAAATCCGACCCGCATTCATTTCCTTTTCAAGGATTTTTGCAGCCGCATAAGGCACGTCGAACGTGTTGTAGAAATTGACCACACGCATCAGCTCGTCTTCAGTTTCGAGAAGCCCGCCGAGATACATCGCTTTTTGAACTTCAAACGCTTTGCGATCTTCACCGGCTTGGAAATACTCACCTGCAATGGCTTGCCAAAGTCGGACGTCAGACGGATCGCGCTCCAGCAGCAATTCTAGCAGTTCAGCTTTCTTCGCTTTATTGCCCGTCTTATCATACAAGAAAATCAGGAAGTCATAGACGGAGCGGTCAGCCCCAGGGCCATCGTCTTGGAGCACGCCTTCTGCCCAAGGCAGCGCATCAGAGAAACGGTCCATTTGCTGGTACAGAACAGCCAGGGTCCATTTCTGATTACGGTCGGGTACCCCGCCCTGCTGCATCCAGAGTTGGAAATACTCAAGCGCCTTTTCTTTATTGTCGCCTGACAGATAGATCTGAGAGATATTGTAATAGGTTGTCTTCAGCTCAGTCTCAGGAATGTAACCACGTTGAATCGCGGTGAGCAGGTCATTCACGGCACCTTCTAGATCGTCCGTTTGGATCTTGATCGCTGCACCCAATCGGAGGGCAGCGCCCTCTTCGTAACAATTGAGCGGCTGCGCTTTTAGCGCATTTAGCGCGACCAAAGCAGCTTGTGGATTATCATTGACCAGAAGCTCAGTTTCAGCGGCGAGATAATTCTCGGCATTGGTTGAGCTAAATTGGGTTTCTTCACACACCTGCGCAGCGGCCGTTCCAACACCTATCGCAGCCAAAACAGCCATCGACGCGACGCCTTTGATGAGTTGCTTCATCATATTGTTTCACTCCTCTCCGCCGGTTTGGCGATCAATTCCCTTTGAACCGGAAGTTTGCTCCGATTTCAAGCGCTTCAGGTGATAAGTTGAAGCATTTTTCCCAGACTTTTATTTTCCTATCATTCTATTGTTTCAGGCGGAACTCAAGGGGGTAGACCACACCTGTCACAGTGACTGGCAAACCATCACGAATTTGCGGTGCAAATTTGACCCTTTTGACGGCTCTTTCAGCAGCTTTAACGAAAACTCGATCGCTACACTCTGCTCGCACATTCATAGGCTCTCCGCGGATCGAGACGCTGAGGTGTACATCGCAAAAGCCCTCTAATCCTCGCGTGGCGGCCTTATCAGGATACATCGGAACAGGGGGAGTGATCGGCTGTAAAGTCCGAGCCGTGATCGCTGACACTCTTTTTGGCAGAATAGAGTCCATTTCGCCCATATCGTAATTGGCTGGGGGTTCACCGAAATAGTCGCCGAAGTCGCCATCTGGTGTCGTGACCTCATTCACCAAAGGCGGGTTACTTGGTGGTGGATCAATCGCGTCTGGACGCTTGGGTTTAACCTTAGGTGGTCTGGGGTCATCAATAACAGGTTTTTCGAGAATCGCGCTGATTTCATATGTTGGCAAATCCGGTGTGCTGAAATCATCGACCTTTATCAAATGCTGCATCGCAAAGAATAAGCCTGTCGTTACCGTGATCGCCGGGACGGCAACCGAAGCCAGGCGTTTTGAGCGTGAATTCATCGCCCCGTGATTTTGTTTCCATCGTAGCGAATGAGCCATTACATACCTCTCTATATTAGGTTATTACAATACGTAATATCTTTACATATTCAAGACAAAAGAGAGGGGACCCTTTCGGATCCCCTGCCCTGATTGTCATTTCAAACCGATTTAGTCGGCGAGTGTGAACTCCAATGGGTACACAACATTCCGACGTTCTGCGGCCTGACCCCGAATGATTTTCGGCGCGAATTCAACGCGGCTCACGGCGCGTTCTGCTTCACGCTTAAATACACGGTCGGTACAGTCCGCACTGACATTGTAAGGCTTGCCACGTGTGTCCACGTCAAAGCGAACCTCACACGACCCTTCAATACCACGCTCTGCCGCGCGAGACGGATAGGTCGGCACAGGCGGACGAATCGGCTGGGCGTCACGATCCGAAATCGCCACAGGATCGATCGCAAGTGAGTTCAACCGGGTTGGCGGCAATTCACTTGGCGGGGCGCCCTGAATGTTCGGCGTTGGCAGATCAATGTCATTCTTATTCGCCGTCAGCTTTGGTGGTGGCGGCGGCTTGTCTGCATTGTTCAGACGACGCGGCTTGCTACGGGCACGGCGTGTCACCTGCTCTTCTTGCGCCTCCGGCGTAATGCTTTCGAGATTATACTCGCGAAGATTTTCCGGTTCTTCAAAGTCCGCGCTGATGAGAAGGCGCATCGAATGGAAGAGGATTAGTGTCACGACAATCGCGACAGGAATGCCAATGGCAATGCGGATCAATGGATTTGCAAACATAGATCTCTCCTCTACTGGTTTACGACCGACAAGGGCACACGCCCCAGATTGTCGACCTCGTTGACGACCTCCATGAGGTCGATAAGTACCCCAGCCTGAGCTTCAGCATCCGCTTGTACGACCAGACGTCCCTTCGGGTTGTCCTCACGCAGCTCACGGATCCGGAAGCCAACTTCTGACAATGGCACAACCTGCTTGTTCATGTAGATTTCGCTATTGGAATCAATCGCGATCAAAATACCAAGCGGGTTTTGACGTTCCTTATTGTTCACTTCAATCCGATCAATCTCAACGCCCGGCTCACGAATGAACTGAGCCGTCACGATGAAGAAGATCAGCAGAATGAACACCACATCGAGCATCGGTGTGAGGTTTACATCATCTTCGGCGCTGCCAGCAGCTTCTCGTACTTTACGAGCCATAAATGACCTCCTCTAACCTGCGGAACGGACGATGTTCACCCGCTCCATTTGTGCGTCATAGGCAATATCA
>JABSQA010000120.1 GCA_013213825.1 Henriciella sp. | reverse complement strand
AATGGGAGGCTCACACGCACGGCGACTGCCCCCATTTTTCTAGACTTGGCCGAAAATGCCCCCCATGATTGATCGCAGACCGACTATGATCCGATTATCGGCTTGCACGAGAGAGGCTCAAAGCATCAACGAACAAGAGGTAATGACGTGGTTAGCACCAAGCTCTATGCATCTCCAGCCATCGCGATGGCATTCCTATCCTTGACCACCGTCGCCTGTGCGCAATCCCAACTGTCCGACGTTTCGAGCGGGGTCAAAACGGATCAGACGCCCGACAGTGACTTGTCCCGCGAACATGAGGATCGCCGCGCAGAGCTTCTCTCGGCATTTTTCGGCCTCGACGATGACCGCCGCCTCAAACGTGCCGCGCGCCGAAGTTGCAATATCTCGGACGCGTCAGATGGCATGCCCGTTATTTTTTCGGAAGAACTCGATCCAACCACGATTGAAGCAGGCGATATCCGTGTCGAATTGAGTTCAGGCGACCTGGGTGATGTCACTTGTGTCACCTTGGCCCCTGCCCTTGAGCCTGGCGAGCATCGGACATTGCTTACGCTCGGCGATTTTGGCGACGCGGTCGAAAACCCGCCCGTCCGGGTGGAAATCGTCGGCAACCTGCACGACAAGGCTGGCCACCTCAATTTCCGCGGCGCCTCGATTGCGGTCACACCGCTCGATGCCGGACCGAGCCTTGTCCTCGCACATCCCGTCCCGCAGGGTGCCTGGAAAACCGACAACAAGACGCAAGCGAACTGGCGCAAACAGGCAAACTGTCCTGAAGACGGCTTGAAACAGATCATCCGCACTGTCTGGGACGGCGGTGTGCGCCCGATCCCCGAACAGACGCAGGACACAAGTCTGGCGGACCTGTACAGCGTCACGCTTTCGCAGGCCGATGGCACACAGCTCTCTATCAGCCCGTTCTCTGTCGGCAACCTCGCTGACAGAGACAATAATCATGAGTTGTGTCTGGATGTCGAAGGCCACCCGATTAGTGTCGCATTCCCGGGCGGTTACCTGGTCGACCCGAATGATGATGCCAACGATGACACCGCGGCCGAGGTCGCTCGGTAACCAACGCACATAATCTCGTGAATAGCGTCGCCTCGATTCCGCCCGCCAGTTGAAGCGGCTTCGACTGCGTTATGTGACTATATCCGCCGTCTGTTCAGCAATGCCCCGAACCACCTCTGGCCGTTCCAAGCAAATGAAATGGTTTGTACCGCTGGTCTCGATGATCGCGACACCGCTATTACGCTCCCGCCCCTGCTCTGCACTGGCCACCATGCTGGCCCGATCCAGCGTCGTGTCGCGCTCGCCGACTAACACTTTCGCCTCAATGAAATTGTCATACAGGTCGAACTCAGCCTCACGTTGCCAACGGACAATAGACTGAACATTTCTGACGCACGTCGTGTAGCTGCGAGCCGTACTGAACACTGACCGGCAAAGGCGCGTCTTTAGCGGCGTGTTGGGCATCATCATCGGCATCTTCAAAAGACGTTCTGTGCTGATCGTTCGGAGGTGCCCGAACAAGATCGGCATCAAGTAGCAAGCAATCATGTGCGGGATGGGTTCGGAGCCCCGTCCAAATGTTCGCGCTTGCGGAAGCACGGGCGCTTCGAGCAGCGCGCTGACAGTTCGATGTTGGCTCACCATTAAATCTGGGCGCTGGCGCCCCGCCTCCAGGACGACTGCTCCGCCTCTAGAATGACCGTGTATGAGGACGTCGCGACCGCTGGCCAGTCGCTCCAGAGCCAATCCGAGATAAAAGCCGTCATACTCAATACTTCCAACCGCATAAGGATTGTCCGTCCAATGCAATGACGTCGCCTGATCAGTCGGAAATGGACAGTGATAATTCGCATTATTGATCAGGATCAGCTCTGCCTCATCATCCTGGTAGAGATCCACGAAGTAGCGCATGTCTTCCAGAAACCCGGGAAAACAAATGATTGTGCGTTCGCGCGAGCTCCGCGCGGCGCGATGGGCAATATAAGTTTCACCCACGCGCAATATCTTGCCTTCGAATGAGTCGAAATGGAGCTGCGGCAAGTTCCGCCGCGCCCAGTATTCGCGGTATGTGTGTGCAAGAAGCAGAAAAATGATGGGTATGAACAGCAGGTACAGCATGCGGACCTATACCGACGCTGCGGACTGTACCGATTTCGCCGCCTGCTGTTTTGCCAAAGCTCGACCACAAAGCCAAAAATGCAATGACCCCCACAAGCCGATCAGCGAGAAATATGCGAGGGCGACGCTGAGTGACTTGTCGCCGTAGCGCGGGCCGAGAAGATCGCTGAACGCCAGCGTGAAGACCAGAAGGAGGAGACCTAGCGCAGCGCGATGACCTGCTAACGGCTTACCTGCTATATCATGCGTCGCGGCAGAGACGCGATGCGATCTATTCTGTGGAGCCTGAGCCATCAGTGAAATTCAAGCTCTTCATCATTCAATCTTCCGAACCGCAAACCAATCAGGTCGCGGATATAATTCTGGTAGTTCTTCCAGGGCAGCCGATCTCCCTGCTTTGGGAATTGTTCTCGCGAACGCAGCACATATCCGGCATCGAAATCCAGCAAGGGGATTTCTCCAACTTCACCTTTTAGGCGCGGCGTCACATTGGCGTAGCCATGTTTCGCCATCTTTTTCAGTAGGCGACATACATATCGCCCGGTTAGATCAGCTTTGAGCGTCCAAGATGAATTCGTATAGCCAACCGTAAACGCCATGTTCGGTACGTCAGAAAACATCATGCCGCGAAAGATGTAGTGATCGGTGAAATCTACGTCCGCACCGTCAATCGCGTAGCGAATACCCCCAGCGAACTTAAGGTTCAGCCCCGTGGCGAGAATAATGATATCCGCATCGAGCTGCTTACCCGACTTAAGTTGGATGCCCGTCTCGTTGAACTGATCAATATGGTCGGTGACAACCTCCGCTCGCCCCTTGCGAATTGCCTCAAACATGTCGCCATCCGGAACGGCACAGAGACGCTGATCCCACGGATCGTATTTGGGCGTGAAGTGCGTGTCGACGTCATAATCTGGGCCTAGCTCATCACGGACTCGACCCAGAAGCATCTTGCGGACATCCTTCGGGCGTTTGCGAGACATATGGTAGATGTAAATTTGAAAGAAGACCTGCTTCCAGCGGGTCAGATGAAAAGCCCAACTATCCGGCAACCATTTGCGTAAACCAGTTGCCAATGCCTGATTGCGCGGGACGCTCGCAATAAAAGTCGGCGATCGCTGCAGCATGACCAGGCTGGACGTCTCATCCGCCATTGACGGCACCAGCGTCACCGCGGTCGCACCACTGCCAATAACGACGACCCGTTTGCCACGACACTCGAGATCTTCCGGCCAATGCTGGGCGTGAACTATCTCGCCCTTAAAATTGTCCGAACCTTCGAACTCGGGCGTGTAGCCCTGCTCGTAATCATAATAGCCACTGCAATTAAGTATGAACTTGCAAGCGAAGGTAACGGTATCGCCGGTATCGCTCCGTTCTGCGGTGACGTACCAGAGATTATCCCGAGAGGACCATTCAGCGGAAAGAACTTTGTGATTGAAGCGAATATGCGGCTCGACATCATACTCTTTCGCGGCTTCGCGAATGTAGGCCAAAATCTTGTGACCATCTGCGATAGACGAGTCATCCTTCCAAGGTTTGAACCCATAGCTGTATGTGTACATATCGCTGTCTGAGCGAATACCAGGGTAGCGAAACAAATCCCAGGTTCCGCCGCTGGCAGCGCGCGCTTCGAGGATCATAAAGCTTTGATCTGGGCAGTGTCGCCGAAGTTGGCAGGCACCGCCAATGCCCGACAGGCCGGCACCCACGATCAAAACATCGAAGGTGTCTTTTGGGCTATTCATGATAGACTACTCCACAAATGTATCTGTGCCGGTGGCGCTGTACCAAATCGGCGAGGACCAAGCGCGTTCCTGAATTGTTGCAGGCAAATCCGAGCGCGGCTTCTTACCCGACCGAATGGCGTCCCAAGTGGACCACCGGCAAACCGGGTTCTCGAGCACGCGGACATAGTAAAACGCCTCCTGATCCGGGGAGAAATCCGGGTCACGCCACATGGTCTTCAACTCTCCGGCCCCAGCATCTGCTGAGATCGAGCAGTCCTCAGAGGAGACGCGAGCCGCGTTGTCTGGACAACGATGCGTATCAGGATCGACGGTCAGTCCATCAGAGCAAGCAACGTCATACACGAGCTCTTGATGCTCGTCGTCTTCGCGCCAGCCTTTTATGATTTGCACGCGCTGCAGTTGCGCCGTGTTTGGATCGGCCGCCGCCCAGACGAGAAATACGGGCGCTTGTTCGTCGTCCGCTTGCAATGTTCCGCCCATGGTGATGCCATTTTCGTATGCGATCGACACCAGGTCCGGGTCGTGCAGCTGCGCATCAGTGAAGTCGTACCCCGCGAAAAACCGAACCTTTATGCGCGTGCCGCTTGTCGCGAAAGTCTCTTTACGCCGTAGCGCATCATATATGGATTCACGGGTATTCTCTTCGGCCCAGACACCAGCAATGCCCGAGGCACCCCAATATTTGTAACCGGCAAAGTCGATATAATCTTTGCCATCAACCTTCTCGACCATTTCTGGCGCGTTCCAATTGAGCAATGTTCCATACATGAAACTAGCGGGCACAGATCCGCGCTTTTCAGCATCGCTATCAAAGGACCCAATTTTGCCGAAATAGTTGAATTCACTCAGTGACGCCGCACCGGTATGTGTGTCTGAGGCGCCCACGAAACCGAATTTATAAGGATTGCCCCCACCCGTTTCGGCAATGGTCAAACCACGATGCAACCCATCCCGAACATAACTCCCCTCAGGATCGCTGGGAATTCGGGTATTCGTCCTGAATGGAAAGATTTCGAAATTGGCCCATTCGTCGTTTGGCGACAGGGCTGGATGCGTTTCCGAGGTCCCTTTGACCTGAGTGATTTCGACCAGTGGTTCGTTGCGTCCGCGCTGGGATGAATATTCCTGATCAATCGGGTTGCCCGCCCAATCAGTAAACATGAACATGGCACCGTTTGAGCCATTGCTATTATGCGGGATCGCGAGGCTCTCTATGCCAAGAGCACGTATGGCGTCCATCCAGTCCCACAACCCTTCAGGATTGATGCTGTTGAACCTTGAAAATGGCAGGATTGGCAGGCGTTCCGTGCCGCGAAAAATTACGTTTCGGTGTAGCGCCTCGCGTTCTGCCGTCGAGGATGTGAATTCGTAACCGGCAAAGGTGGTGAATTGACCTGGCAGATACGCCGCATCCGCAGCCGCAATTGTTTCCATCCAAGCCGCGCTACTGATCTCGCCAACTTCTTCTTCGCTAAGCGTGCCGTCTCGCAGCCCGCCAACGACATCGGCAATGAAGTTGTTGAAGAACTGGCTTCGCTTGCTCAGATCGCGCAACCCGCCATCAACCGTCTTGTTGATATCGTGATACGGCTTGGCGAGATCATACTTAGAGAATTCGGTTGTTGTGTCGGCAGCTTTATTGATCAATCCCAGGAACACGCCGTGATCCGTGACCGCATAAAAATCCAAAGGCTGCACCAGCTGAACTTCGTAGCCACCCGGATGCTGAATCGCCTCGCCCTGTGCGTAACGGTAGGCGTCAGCGGGCGTCGCTGTGGTACCGAATGCCGAGGCATCAAACGAAAACTCTGTGTGAACATGGAGGTCGCCAAAATAGGCGTTTCTGTCCGGATTTGGCGCCGGCCGAACTGTGCCTGATATGGCAGCTTGAGGACGGTCAACAATATCGTCCGTTGGCTCAATAATCGTGTTCGTGTTTCGAAAATAATGGTCAGCTTGCGCACGTTTATGGAACGCTGCATTCTTTTCAGAACTGGAACCGCCATTCAGCATCATGACGCCCGCCGCCGAAAAGGCGACCACACTCAAACCAACAATAATAATCGAACGTTTCTTCATCGCTTAAACTTTCTCCGAGCAAGCATGCGCTTTGAGGCTGTGCTGTGTTTGTGGTCATCTATTTTCATCGCGTTGGCCTCAGTCGAACGATGCTCGTTCACGCCCGTTCCCGGACGGACGCCGGGACACGAGGATCTGGGTCACGCCCCAAGCGTACTGCGTCATAACTCGACCACTGCATTGTCGCGGCAACGTTCCAATCCGCCGTTCCTAAAGCTGCAGGTTGAGACGGATCGCCCGCAGCCCTCTCCTTCATGCAAACACCATTGCTGCCGCAATGGGTACGGGTACCAAAGCCTTCGCCACGGTCTGTAAGCGAAAGAAAATCCAGCGGGCGACCAAGCTGCTTAGTTTCGCCGCCCGCTGTAGAGGGAGGAGAGCCCTTGGTAAAACGATAGGCATCTTCGATGCTCAGCGAGTTACCAAAGAGAGTGGCATCATAGCTTTCAGCTGTGTGCACATGTAGTTCACCCCAATATAAGTTTATGTTGGAGTTAGGCGCCGCCTGAAAGCGCGCGGCTTGGGGCGCAGGGATCGTCACTTTTCTATCGTCTAGAAGCGCGTCGTCACGAGGCGTGGTGTCAGGGCCGAATTTGTCCACCGATTGCTGTAATGGCAGTCCGGTTTTGAGCCAGAACAAACCGGCTGCTGCGAGCACAAAGACCATCACTGACAAACCAACTTTTTTAAACATTCCACGCCTCGTTTGAGCTCCAACTGGATGAATTCAGTTCCCTGAAATCAGTTAGAAATCACGCCGAACGCTGACCCCATATGTACGTGGTGGGGACAGGACAAAAGCCTGGTTCCCGCTATAGCTCTGTACTGCGTTCGTCGTTGTTGGATAATCATCTTCGGTTAGGTTTTGACCCCAGATTGAAAAGTTCCAATGGTCGTTTCGCCAACCGCGACGCGCGTTGACGAGTGACCGATCATACCGGTCGGTCGACGCGACACGATCGTCTCTGTTGGTCACCCAATGATCATTCATGAAGATGTAATCGCCGCGCAAATAGATGTTGCCAGGCGCAACCGGGAAGACGAGCGTAGCGCCAACATTTCCGCTCCAATCTGCCACAAAGCCGAGTTCTTTGCCCGTATTTGGACCCGCGGTCACTTCATACTTGTTCATGTGAAGCAGGCCCGCATCGACTGTCAGATTGTCAAACAGTAAGGCCTGGAGTGACACATCAACTCCCGTTAACTCAACCTCACCTTCGTTGCTGATCGTCGATCCCCCCGTGGGTAGCGGAGCTTGAAACTGCCAATCCTCGACTTGTGTCATGAACGCTGCCGCGTTCAATCGCACACGCGAACCAAACAAATCACTCTTCACGCCCAGCTCATAACTGGTGGTCGTTTCATCTTCGAATTCCCGAGTATTCTCTGGACCGCTTACGCCATTGAAGTTGCCCGATTTGGTGCCCGTCGAGGCACTCGCATAGATCAGAGCGTCTTCGCCTAGATCATAAGCCGCCTTCAACAACCAATCTGTGCTAGTGTTGCTACGAGACAGCTCGGCGTCGATTGCAGTTGTTAGTCGGTCGATGAAGGGCGTACTCAGGAAGTTTATGAGCGAAGGAGGCAGCGCGCCTTGCAACGGTGCAGGAACGCCGGTGGCTGTGCTTGACGTGACGGTGAGCAAATCCGCGTCCTTGGATTCATCCGTCCAACGCAGGCCTGCGGTCAAATGTAAGTCGTCTGTAACGTCCCAAGTGGTTTGACCGAACAGGGCTAAAGATTCGGTATCCCAGACATTTCGGCCGCCAATCGAATCTCCTGGTTGCGCCGCGAAATCGATAAGGCGGAATGGACCCGCCGGTCCTGGCGGGTCGAGGACCGCATTTGCACCTAAGAAGAGTGGCCCGGCAATGGTGGCAAAGTCATCACCAATAACGAAGCCGATTTCGCCAATCTCACCGCGCTGATCGGTTTGTTCGAGATAGAAGAGCCCAACTTGATATTGGACATTCTCGCCCACGCTCGACGCTAGCCGAATTTCTTGGGAAATGCTGTCACCCGAAAATGGCTCACCAAGCGTTCGGAGGATGTCCAATTCAGACCCGTCATTATCAGCGCGCGTGAAGAACTCATAATCGTTCCAAGCCGTGATCGATGTGAATGTTCCCCAGTCACCATCCAACTCAACCGTAAGGGCCAGACTGTCCGACTCCATTTCGAACACCCCCTGTGTGTTGTTGGCAATATCGAAATCAAAAGGATCATTAGTGGGAACGGTGAGCCCTTGAGCGTTTAGTTCGGCCTGAACGAGCGGGCTAAAGGTACTATCGAACCCACTGCCATTTGTGTCACGCTCCACGTGCGAGCCACTCAAAAGCACGCTGAGATTTTCGCTTGGCTCCCACAGTAATTTTCCCTGGAGGTTCCAATCATCCGCACGGTTGGTATCGTTACCGCTTCCGGCATTTTCATAATAGCCATCACGCTTATGAATGTTGCCCGAAACGCGGAACGCGACCGTGTCGCTCAGCGGCCCGGTCGCTGAGACCGTGACACGTCGCATATTAAAATCACCGACGGAGGCATCGATGTATCCCTCAAACTCCTCGAGGTTTGGTTGTTTAGTAATGATGCTGATGGCACCTGCGTTGGTATTCTTACCGTAGAGCGTGCCTTGTGGCCCCTGCAGGACTTCAATCCGCTCAATATCGGTGAGGTCAGACATTCCCAATCCACTGCGCCCCAAGAAAACACCGTCGACAAACATTCCGACCGACGGTTCCAGCGATGGGTCGTTCTGCGAAGTCCCGAGGCCGCGAATTGCGACGCGGCTTTGAAACGGATTACGCACAGCGGTGATGTTCAGACTTGGCACAAAGTTCGCCAACTCTAGTGCATCGTCGATACCCGTTAACTGAAGCTGCTCGTCCGAAAGCACGTTCACAGCAATCGGAACATCTTGGAGATCCTGAACTTGCTTTTGCGCCGTGACTTCCACCTTGCCTAACACGCGCGCTTCTGATTCAGCGCCAGAATCCTGTGCGGCAGCGCCGCCGGCGCATACTGTCAACGCGAGGACCGACGATAGAGTTTTTCTCTTAAAAATGAACATGGCTCGACTCCCAGATTATATTTTATCTGGCGAGCCTATCGCCAGTTTTCTGAAGTCGGGGCTCTTATCCGGCCAAACGCAAAATGGTTTGACGAGATTCTGTATTCCTCTGACAAAGCAGGCGGCTGGGAGGTGATCGTCAAAGAAATCGAAATTGATACTTGGAGCGTCAATTTTCAGCGGCATTGGCGTAGCAAAAACAGAAAATCGGCGTATGTGCCCGTCACGTTGCGAACGCGAATACAGTATTCGATTTTCTTTGGCACCTCACTCACGGACTGTCCGTTTTCAAACGGTTGAGACACTCTGATACTTTTGGATCAGGAGAGATTGGCTCATCTGTTTTGGTTTAATCAGTAGATCTTGCGTGATGCAAGCGGCGTAGTTGCATGGTCCTCCGTTTGGTTTTGACACGTTGCTGCAGGATTTCGTCGCCGCGGCCGAAGTAGACATCTGCGGGCGTGAGATTGTTCAGGCTCTCGTGGTAGCGGCGATGATTGTAGTGATCGACAAAGGCATCGATCTCATGGGTCAGGTCACCGGGCAGGAAATAGTTTTCCAGTAGGATGCGGTTTTTGAGCGTCTGGTGCCAGCGCTCGATCTTGCCCTGGGTTTGCGGATGGTAAGGCGCTCCACGCGTGTGGGTGAAGCCTTCTTCGGCAAGCCAGTCGGCAAATTGTTCAGATACGTAAGACGGCCCATTGTCCGAAAGGATACGAGGCC
>JABSQA010000012.1 GCA_013213825.1 Henriciella sp. | reverse complement strand
GACCATAATTCTACTCATCATTTCCTTTCTCCTAAGTTTACCTTCTAAAGGGATTTCTCAAAACCCAACGAAAAGGTCTATAATTATTGATGCGGATACGGGGAATGCAGTTGATGACTATTATGCCCTGGCCAGGGCTTTTGTCGAACCTTCCTGGGACATTATTTGTCTCAATGCCGCTCAATGGCAATCGCCGGATACGGCGCATGCTGTTTTAGCGTGTGCGTGATGGCCGCGCGAATGGGCGCCATATCTTCGGAGTCCCAGCGGCGATGTGGGTATCGCACAGCAAACCCTGCTTGCGATAAAAGTTGGTTCCGAACCGCCAATGGCAGCTCTAAGGCGTCCCCTAATCGGCCAATCATGTCCCGGCTTGGGTTCGATCGTCCGGCTTCTAGAAAGGACAAATGCCGAGAAGAAATACCGGCCTCCCCTGCGAGCTCGAGTTGGCTGTAACGCCGCATTTTCCGCCAGGTTTTTAGCGTGTCTGAAAAATGGGTCATGCGAATCTATAGCGCGTGGGCTTCTATTCGTCAGTTACCTCTGAGGTAATTGAATGCATTCCCTGCGTCTGGCTATTCAGAGACCTCAATTATCTGGAGCGCCGCTCATGTCTCATGCCTTTCACAAGCAGTGGCTTAAGGTCACCGCAATCGTGGTGGGGTCATTCGGACCCATTTTCTTCTTAGGCACGATGCCGGAAACAGCCGAACCGGCGCGTTGGTCACTCGACTTTCTCGCCTGGCCGCTTGATGGCGCCACAACATATGAGTCCCCGGACACGCGGTTTTTGTCTGCCTTAACGGGCGGCTTCTTAATCGGCTGGGGCGTGACCATCTGGTGTTTGTCATCTTTTGTATATGATATTGCACCCGAAGGCGTCCGAAAGTCTGTGTTGTTTGGCGCTTTGGCGTGGTTCGTCCTCGACAGCGCTGAGTCCGCAGCGTCGGGAAATCCGACCAATGCCGTGTTCAACTTCATCATCTTATTGATCGCGGTCGGTCCGCTCTGGCGCCCGGCTAAGCCGCTCGCAAATCCCTCTCAGGAGCCTATGTCATGACTCTCTTTCGTTTGTTTCTCGCAACTTTGTTCGTTGCGCTCGCCATCTACACAATCCTGGTTGGCAGCGCCCACGGTTGGAATCTTATCCCGCCTTTCTTCGCCGAAATCCAAGCCATGTCTTGGCAAGGGCAGTTCAATTTCGACTTTGCCGGCTTTCTACTGCTCTCTGCGCTTTGGTGTGCCTGGCGGAGTGAATTCAGCGTCGGCGGTTTGGCACTTTCGGTTCTCGCAGCGACCGGCGGGATGTTGTTTCTCAGCGTTTACCTCACCTATTTGAGCGTTTCGACGGGTGGGGATATCAAAGCCATGTTGCTAGGATCGCGCCGCGCCGCAGAGTAAACTTCGCGTGCCATACATCTGAAGATGGACATGACCGGCAAGGCGCGTGATGATCGGTTATGTTCCGACTGTTTAAACGCGATGAAACTGGCAAGATCGCCGCTTATCATGAAGTCTGGGTTGAGTTTTATCCCCGCCGGATTGTTGAACATTGGGGCATGATCGGCACTCGCGGCGACACCGATACGCACCGTATCAAGCTCCTACGGTCTCTAGAAAAACAGGTGGACGACATCCTCGATCCCGCGCGTGAGCTGGGCTTTGCCGAGATTGATCCCAGCGACTACCAGACCCTCATTATCGAGTATTTGCTTTCGGACGCTTGGCGCCGCGACGATGAGTTGAAAATTCGTGAGGCAGAAGACGCGCTCACCGAAGTGCTGGGCTGGACAGGGCTCGGACTGTGCGAGGGTGAAACCATCACCGACACCGCCGTGGAATTCACCTGTCGGGTCCTCGATCCCGACCTCGCAAAAACCCGTATTGCGGAACAAATGGCAGACACTGAGTTTGCGGACTATTCCCGCATCTATTCGGAATAGGTATATAAGGCGCCATGGCCGACACCAGCACGCTCATTGATAATACGCCCAGCGAAAGCAAGACGGGGATTACGCCGGAGGGCTGGCTCACGGATAGCTGGTATTTGGCGTGTCTGACGTCTGAGTTGAAATCGGCCCAGCCGATCCGCCGGATCGTATTGGGGCAACCGGTTGTCTTAGCCCGTGACGAAGCTGGAACGGCCTTCGCTTTGCGCGATATCTGTCCGCACCGTTTGGTGCCGCTCAGTGCCGGCCGTATTGTCGAAACAGATGGTGCTGCGACCTTAGAATGCCCCTATCATGGTTGGCGTTTTGGCGCCGACGGGGCCTGTAAGCATATGCCGAGCCTGACCGGCAGCGAGCCGTATGAGCCCGGCAAAGTAAAGGTCCGGCGCTATCCCACACATGAAGCGAACGGGGCGATTTACGTCTTTGTTGCGCATAATCCGCGCTTTGAGGGCGAGCCAGACGTTCCCGCTCCGGAATTCGGGCCGCTTACGGGCGTGCCAAAATTTGTCATTGAGGACGTGTTTAACGCGCACATGGATGATGCCGTGGTCGGCTTGATGGATCCGGCGCATGTGCCCTTCGTCCACAATCAATGGTGGTGGCGACCGCCTTCGGTCGGGCTGAAGCTGAAAGAGAAACCCTTTATTCCGGCGGACCGAGGTTGGGCCATTGACCGGCATAAGCCGAGTTCAAACTCGAAGCTTTATAAGTGGGTGTTCGGTGATGAGGTGGAGACAGAGATCCGCTTTCAATTGCCCGGCTTTCGCTGGGAAATCATCTCAAATGACAAGGCGCGGCTTTTGACTCTAACCTGCCTAACCCCAGAGGCCCCGAAACGCACCCGTATTACACAACTGACTTGGTGGACGGGCGCGCCGCTTCTGAACCTTGCCATTCCCTTCGCCAAGCCAATGGCGCGCAAATTCCTGCGCCAAGACGGCGACATGGTGGATCTACAAAACCTCGGCATGGAGCATCAAAAGGCGATGATGTGGATCGACGATATCGATATTCAAGCCAAGTGGTATCAAATGCTCAAGCGTGAATGGGCCAGTGCCCGCTCTGAAGAGCGGGACTTTGTCAATAAGATTGAGCCGAAAACCCTGCGCTGGCGGAGCTAGCTAGACCGTTTCAAAGTGCGGTAGACCCAGCGCTTCGCGATAGGAGCGATGGAAATGGTGTAGCACCGGCTCGTTTCGGCCAAAAATTGCTTCACCAGCTAGGCCGCTTTCCGCAGCTTGCTGCTGATACTCGCCCATGACGTAATCCTCATATTCGATGGTGCTCGTAAACACTTCGAGTGAACCTTCAATCGAGGGCGACCGGGTGGCGCCTTCTTCAAATTTATAGGTATCCTTGACGGCTTGCTCACGCGCGCTTTCATCCATCGCCATGGCGTTCTGATACGCTTCTTGGGTGAAATAGATCGATACTTGCGAGATCGATCGACCCGGGTCTTCCGGGTCCGGATAGATTCGGACCAGGGAGATCGTGTCCCCTGTCCAGAACATCTGAATGTTTGGGAAAAGGTGATAGCCGACAAAGGTCGCAAATTGGATTTGCCATTCATCCTCAGGCAGTTCGCGCATCTGGTGGATCGCCAGGTTGGCGGTGGTGAATCGATGATGGCGACCAAACTCTTCCAAATGCGTATTATTGCCGATGAAGAGCTGGCCGAGCGTATCCTTGTGCAGCTTTTGGAAGTGATACGTCTCGCCGAAAGTGTCATTGGCGAGCTTCCAATTGAGACGCTTATCGATGGTTTTGTCGGTTCCAAACACAAATCGATCGAAACCAATTGATTCAAATTCTTCCAGCAGGGGCCTGCTCAAAAGGGCCTCGACGTCCAACTCACCATCGGGCTTTGGGTGTACGAAGAGCAAGCCGGCCGCTTCAACGGCGGGCAGTTCGATCAGGCCACGGCAAGATTTATCGACATCGCCAAAATCGCTCTGGTCCGCAATCGCGACGAGATCGCCCGAGCTTGAATAGGACCAGGCGTGAAAGGGGCAGACGAAAAGCTTCCGCTTGCCGCGCGCTTCGGTTTCGACCCGCGTGGCGCGGTGGCGGCAGACATTCAGGAAAGCGCGGAATTTCCCCGATTTATCGCGAGTGGCAATGACTGGGACGCCGAAATCATTGAGAGTCAGAAAGCTATTTAGCTCCGGCAAATCTCCGGACAGGCCAATCATCTGCGGATGGTTCCGATAGAAATGCTCCCATTCCTGCTCCGCCAAAGCGCGATCGGCATAGATGGATGTCGGGACTTTATATTGCACACCCGCATCGGCGTTTTCGCCAGAGTCGATCTGACGGAGCAATTCTTTGAGAATGCTCACTTGTTTTGCTTGATCCATGGTTTCGCGTCCTCCCGCGTCATGCGTCCGGTGAGCCGAACGTCGTCATTTTTTGTACGGTGTTAAAATTCATGACTCAAAAACTCGAATTTGTACAGTGTTAAAATTATTGCTATTGTCCGGAAACGCTGCGAAGTGATTCACGATGTCTGAAACCGATCTGTTGAGCCGACCATCGGCAAAAGAATCCCGGCGTGCTCGGATTATCCACGAAGCGCACAAAATGATCGGCGCGGATGGCTATGACGGATTGTCTTTGCGCAAGCTCGCGAAAGCCGCCGATGTGACGGTGCCGACCATCTACAATTTAATCGGGCCGAAGGAGCAGATCCTGATTGAGCTGTTCCGCGGCTGGATTGCGCAAATTGAAGCGGCGCTGGACCAGATCGAGAAAGATCAACCCCTCGATCTCGCGGAAACCATAATCACCGAGGCCACAGATCTCATCGCCCAGGATGAGGTTTTTTTTCGGGCGGCGCATATCGCCCTTAATCGCTTGATCGAAGGCGATGAATCTCAATCGAGTTTCAATAATTTCGGACAGCGCGCCAGCGGGATGCAAACCGAAGCGGTGCGCCGTGCGCAATTGCAAGGCTTATTGAAAGGCGCCATCCCCGCTGAGACTTTGGGACGGCAAATCTTCTTCAACTATAATGAGGCCTCGAGATACTGGATGACCGGCCGTCATTCCTTAGCGGAATTCAGGAATACCGCGCTCGTTGGGGTCTATATTTGTTTTCTCGCAGATGCGACGGATCGGTTCCGGCCAGAGCTCCTGCGCCGACTCTCTCGCATGTGGATCCCGAAAGTCTAACGCGTCGGTACTGGCGCATCGCCAGAATAGTCATAGAAACCACGACCGACTTTACGTCCAACCCAGCCAGCCTCGACATATTTCACCAAGAGTGGACAGGGTCGATACTTCGTATCAGCCAAACCATCATGCAGCACTTGCATGATTGAGAGGCAGGTATCCAAACCGATAAAGTCAGCCAGGGTCAGAGGCCCCATTGGGTGATTGGCGCCAAGGCGCATGGCGGTATCGATGCTCTCAACCGTGCCGACACCTTCATACAAAGCGTAAACTGCTTCATTGATCATCGGCACCAAGATCCGATTGACGATGAAGGCGGGATAGTCTTCGGCATTGGTCGTGGTCTTGCCGAGGCGATCTGCGAGGCCGAGCGCCATTTCATACGTCTCTTGATCCGTCGCCAGGCCGCGAATGATCTCCATCAGTTTCATCAGCGGGACCGGGTTCATAAAGTGAAGCCCGATAAATCGCTCAGGGCGATCTGTGGTGGATGCCAGTCGAGTGACCGAAATCGATGATGTATTGGTCGCTAAGAAGGCATGCTTGGGAACCACAGTGCAGAGGGTCTCAAAGATCTTCTCTTTGACTTCGCGGTTCTCTGTGGCCGCTTCGATCGCAAGGTCGGCGCGTTCCAGCGGTGCCACATCGACCGTGGTCGTAATCCGGCCTTGCGCGGCCTTCATGTCGTCCATCGAGATCAGCTCGCGCGATAATTGCCGGCTGAGGTTTTTTTCAATTGTGGTTACGCCAGCGTCCAATGCATCTTGAGATATGTCATTCAAGATAACGTCATAGCCGGCCAGCGCGCAGACATGCGCGATGCCATTCCCCATTTGTCCTGCGCCGACGACGCCTATGGTCTTGATTTCCGCCACTTCCTTCTCCCGTCGGAATATAATTCTTCTAACGGAAATAGGTTGCTTGTGCAGTGCGGCAAAGCAACCTCCGATTTCTTTCGCAGTTGCAAAAGAAAATTCGCTGTCGCTTCGCGGCCACAGCCTAAGCGTTTATCTGATCAGGCGGCCGACTCAGCTTCATTGGTTGCCGCCGCTGCGCGAATGGTCTCAAGCAGTGAGCGCCGCAGAAGTTTATCGTCAATATTCTGAAACGCTTTGACCAAGTCCATTGCTTCGCCATCCATGACAGGAAGGCTTGGCGGGTGCTCGTCTTCATGCACGGCCATTCGGCGAGACAGTCCCATCATCTCGTCTATGCCTTCATAGAAATAGGTTATCGTAATGCCGAGCACACGCGACATTTCAAATAAGCGACCGGCCGAGATCCGGTTCACACCTTTTTCGTATTTCTGAACTTGCTGAAACGTCAAACCAAGCTTTTCGCCCAGTTGTTCTTGCGTCAATCTAAGTTCTCGACGACGCCATCTCAGTCTTTGTCCTACTATTCGATCAATTCCACTCGGTACTTTATTCTCAGACATCCGCCACCCAACTTTCAATACTGATCTTAGTATTTTAGCGCCGCCAAGTAATAAAGGCTAGCCCCGAGAACAGTACTAATGTCAGCCAGTAGAAATTTTCCCCAAATCTTTGATAAGGTGTGGTTGCTAATTTTGCCGGTAATGGTGAGCGCAATACTGCAGATCGCCATCCGCTTGGATCGCCTGGGTGTGGGTTACCAGTGCCAAATTCGCGTCCATATCCATCAACCATGGCGGTCACACCGCGCGTGGCGACGCGCGCCATAGGCAAGCCGCTTTCAATACTGCGATAGCGGTTCTGCGAATAATGTTGGGCAGGTCCAAGTCCGCCACCGAACCAGGCGTCATTGGAGATCACGACAATCCACTCCGCCGCTGCGCGTTGCGGCTGCGCCTTACGGACGATTTCCGGAAACAGGCCCTCATAGCAGATGAGTGGAATGAAAGGTGGCGCCGCGGATTGGGGTAAAAGCACTGTCGCTTCCGCGCCGGGTTCGAAGCCATTCTTGGCCATGCGCTGCATCGCAGAGGGCAATATGCTGGAAATACTCTCGCCAAATGGAACGATTTTCGCAGCTGGCAGTTCGCCGAATGGCACGAGGCGGTGTTTGTCATAAAGCGCGGATAGGCCCGCACTGTTCGGGCCCGCGGTGAACATGACCAGGCTATTATAAGCGGTGACTTCGTCACCTTGCCGGGTGAACCGCGCGGTCCCTGCGATCAATGCGCGGCGGCCAAGGAAGGCGGTGACCAAGTCGAGGACATTATTGTCTTCCAGAATACCATAGGGCAGGGCGCCTTCGGGCCAGATGATGATATCACCATCCTCACTCGGCACGTCCTGTAAAAGCTCAATATAGCGGGCGATGACGGGCTCGCCGCGATCTTCGAACTTCTCAGCTTGCGGTACACCGGCATCCATTAGCAGAACTGTGCGTTCGGTCATAACGGTGTCATTGCTCAGTCTCTGAGCGCCCCACGCCCAGGAGAATCCTATCAAGGCCACAGCCATGAGCGCCGGGAAAGCGCGGCCAATCACGCTATTCTCTTCTCTTGTGTCGACCAAAGCCGCAGGGGCGGCAGTCACTAGCAGCGTCACCATTGTCAGCCAATACACCCCGCCAATCGACGCCGCTTGGGACAGCGCGCCACCCGGCGCCCAGGTCGTGCCTGGTAAATTCCAAGGGAAGCCTCCGAACAATGTGCCGCGGATCAGCTCTGCACCGCCCATGAAGACCGCAAAAATAAACACGCGAGACGGTGACGCCGACCAAAATGCTCCGGCCAGTGCACAGGCAGCGCCCCAGATTAAAGCCATCCCGCCAGGCAGGGCGATGAGTGGCATCCACAAGAAGATTGCGTGTTTTTCGGGCTCTACGAGGAAGGGCAAAGCGGTCCAATACATGCTGACTAGAAAATAGCCAAAACCAAAGGCCCAACCACGCGCGAACATTGCCCGGCCCCATTGACGTTCGCTTCGGGCGCCATCCAACATCCAAATCAAGCCGACAAAGGAAATGACCAAACTTGGCGACAGGTGGAACGGCGCGAAGCCGAGCGCGCAAAAAGCCCCAAGCAAAACGGCGAACAGCATCGCTGTGAATCCGCGCGTGCGCGCCACTGCTTCATGTGCCGCCGTCAATACCCGCAAGCCATGGCTGCGCGGGGTTTGGTGTTCAATCATGAATTTTGCTCCGCTGAGGGCTGACGCACCACCAGTCTTTGGATGCGGCGGACATCTGATTCGAGGATTTCAAGGTCGACCCCGGTCGGATGCGGCAACACTTCGCCGCGAAGCGGTACGCGTCCGGCAAGTGCGAAAGCAACGCCGCCCAACGTGTCGACATCATGGTCTTCAAGTTCGAGCTCAAGCCCGGTCTCCTCGGCGAAGTCATCCGTTTCCATGCGCGCATCGACTTCCCAGGCGAGGCGGCCACGCCGGACTAGCATAGCGACCTCTTCATCATGCTCGTCTTCAATGTCGCCGACGATTTCCTCGACCAGATCTTCTAGACTAACCAAGCCATCTGTTCCGCCATATTCATCAACGACCAAGGCCAAATGAGTGCGCGAGGCCTGCATCTTCACCAACAGGTCTGTCAGCGGCATAGAGGGCGGGACGAATAGAATATCCCGCCGCAGGCGTTCCAGCGGGACATCATCCTCGTCTGGTGTTTCACCATTGGCGCGGGCAATTTGACCCATCACATCGCGAATATGAACCACGCCGACCGGGTCGTCTAATGTCTCTCGATAGACCGGCAGTCTTGAATGCGCTTCATTGGCATAGAGTTGAATCAGATCTTCGAGACTGGTCGACAATTCGACCCCGATAATCTCGGCCCGCGGGATCATCACATCTTCGACGCGCGCGCGTTCGAAATCGGCAATGCGCAGTCGCATCTCTGTTTGTGTGGGTGCGGCAGGCTGAGCCGGTTCTGGTTCGACCGGGGTCTCACTGCTTTTTTGAAAGAGGCCGAACAGGCCTCGACGTCGTTCCGACATGTGTTTCTATGATCCCGCCTATGCGCGTTCGAATCGCTGACTATCTATATGGATCAGGCCAGCCCAGGGATGCAAGCGCAGCGATCTCTAAAGATTCCATTTCAGCCGCCTCTGTGTCATCTTTGTGGTCATGGCCTAAAAGGTGAAGCAGGCCGTGAATTAAAAGATGCGAGAGATGTTGCGGCAAATCCAGCGCGCGGTCCGCTGCATCTATTTGCATAACCCCGAACGCCAAAGCGATGTCGCCTAAAAACGGACGGTCCATCGGGTCTGACGGAAAGGACAGCACATCGGTTGGCTTGTCTTTCCCGCGCCAGTCTTTGTTTAACGTTTGGATATCGTCATTGTCGGTGAGTAGGACGCTGACCTCTCCTGATGCGGACATTTGCGCGGCGCCTGCATTGAGGGCTGTCTCGCAAATCGCGGTTATGTCGGGAATGGCCTCCGACCAGGCTGGGTCGGCGATACGTAGATCAAGCTCAATCACCGCCCTTTGTCCCTTTATCCTTGTCATAGGCTTCAATGATCCGACTGACCAAAGCATGACGGCGGACATCGCGGGCGGTAAACGTGACGCGGCCAACGCCTTCTACACCGTCCAGAATGCGTAACGCATGGGCGAGACCCGACGGTTGGCTCTTGGGCAGATCGACTTGGCCCGGATCGCCCGTGACGACCATGCGGCTGTCTCGCCCGAGCCGGGTCAGGACCATTTTCATCTGCGCCACAGTGGCGTTTTGCGCTTCGTCCATGATGACAAAGGCATTCTTTAGCGTCCGACCCCGCATGAAAGCCAAGGGGGCGACTTCGATCACCCGCTTCTCGCGTAGCCGTCCGGCCTGATCCGCGCCGAGGGTTTCGTCCAATGCATCCCAAATGGGCCGCAAATAAGGTTCGACTTTTTCTTCGAGGTCACCGGGAAGAAAGCCAAGATTTTCGCCGGCTTCTACTGCGGGGCGGGTGATGATCAGTTTTGACGCGGCTTTGTTCTTAAGGGCAGCCGCGCCCGCCGCCACCGCTAAGAATGTCTTGCCTGTCCCCGCCGGGCCAACCCCAAAAATGAGATCATGCTTGGTACCGGTCAGCAGGTCGAGATATTTCGCCTGCATATTGGTTTGCGCTTTGATCGGCACTTTTAGCCCCGTCAGCGTGCGATAATTCTGGCTCGGCGTGCGCGCTTGTTCTAGGGCGCCTTCCAAAGCGGGGATTCCCGCATCCGGGTTTTGCGCCAGCAGCGCTTCGAACGCGGTGAGGGCGACTTCTGTTGTCGCGATCGCCTCATTCGAGCCGTCCAATTTGATTCCGCCGCCTTGGCTTTCGAGTTTCAAATTGCCGTCCGCCATCTCACTCTCAAGATAGAGCAAGTTCATGTGATTTGGGCCGCAAATCACCGGCAAGAGTGATGCATCTTTGGGGGTCCAGACTTGGCTCAAGCAGCCACCTCTTTCGATTGACCTGGCAAAGCGCCCGAGAGGGAGTTCAAGCTCGCACCCTCGATTTGAACATCGATAATCTGTCCGACCAAGTCAGGGGCGGCGTCGAAATGCACGGCTTGCAGCCAAGGCGACCGGCCATGCATTTGACCCTCTTTGCGACCTTTGCCGGTGACCAGAACCGGAATGGTTTGACCAATCTTGGACATGTTGAACCGGGTCTGCTGTTCGCGCAGCAGGGCTTGCAAGGCTTGCAGGCGCTCATTCTTTACGTGTTCTGGCACCTGGCCGAACATTTCTGCCGCAGGTGTACCTGGGCGTTCTGAATATTTGAACGAATAGGCGATCGCGTAATCGACTTCGCGGACAAGATCCATCGTGTCTTCGAAATCCTTATCGCTCTCACCAGGGAAGCCGACAATGAAATCCGATGCCAGGGCCATGTCGGGGCGGGCGTCTTTCATGCGACGCATAATGTCGAGATAATGCTCACGCGTATGTCCGCGATTCATCGCTTTGAGAATATTGTTTGAGCCTGACTGAACCGGCAAATGCAAGAAGGGCATAACCTCGGGCGTATCCGCATGCGCCGCAATCAGGTCATCATCCATGTCGCGCGGGTGACTGGTCGTGTAGCGAATACGATCGAAGCCACCAATCTTCGCTAGGTGGCGCACCAATTTCGCCAGCGTCCACTCCTCACCGCCTTCGACCATTGGCGCAGCGCCGTGATACGCGTTGACGTTTTGGCCGAGCAGCTGAATTTCGCGCACACCCTGGCTCGCAAGATTGCGCGCCTCCAGCGTGATATCGTCGACCGGGCGCGACAGTTCTGCGCCGCGCGTATAAGGCACCACACAGAAGGTGCAGAATTTATCGCAGCCTTCTTGCACGGACAAAAACGCCATCGGGCCATCCGCTTGTCGAGCCTTTGGCAGCGCATCAAATTTTTCCAGCGTCTCGAACTCTGTTTCCAACCGCTCGCCCGTTGAGCGGTGTACGCGGGCGATCATCTCAGGCAACTTGTGATAGGCTTGTGGGCCTAGCACGAGGTCGACAGCGGGCTGCCGGCGCATAATTTCTGCGCCTTCCGCTTGCGCCACACAGCCAGCCACCGCGATCGTCATGTTGCCGCCTTGGGCCTGTTTCAGTTTTTTGATCTTGCCCAGCTCGGAATAGACTTTCTCTGTCGCTTTCTCGCGAATATGGCAGGTGTTCAGCACGACGAGGTCGGCCCCTTCAGCCTCTTCGACGGGGGCATAGCCGATCGGGGCCAGCACATCTTTCATGCGCTCGCTGTCATAGACATTCATCTGGCAGCCATAGGTCTTAATGAAGACCTTTTTGCTGTTCGTATCTGGGGTCGTTTTGGTCATCGGGCGGCTTATGACCGAAAACCGCCCGAAAAGCCATATCCTGGTTCAGTCTCGGCGATTAAAATATCGCGTAAAGGGCTTTCACAGCCGCCACCAGGATGACCGAACCAATCGCGGTCATAATCGCAACATAGGTACCTTCTCTAAGCTTGTCGCGATCGAGAATAGGTCCGTTGAATTTTTCGCGGTTAAGCTCCGCTTGTTTGTGGATGGGAACTGAAACCATGACTCTGTCCCTCCTTTCTTACACTTTACTTATGAGTGAAGCTTAGCACAGAAAATCCATAATACAACGGATTCGGATGATAAATATGCTCCAATACGGATTAAAAATATGCGAGAATCGGAGCATATTGAACTCATGATCGAAATAAGTCGATAGAGTTCAAGTACCTATCGCTGGACGTTCACGTGAAAAAAAGTCATTGAAAGCGCCATGACTCGCGTGGTGCTTTTCAACAAACCTTATAATGTTCTGTCGCAATTTACAGATCGCGGTATGGCGGACTCCGATCGCGAAACATTGTCTGATTATATCAATATTCCAAGGGTTTACGCAGCAGGTCGCCTGGATCGGGATAGCGAGGGCTTATTGGTTTTGACCGATAATGGGCGTTTGCAAGCGCAAATCACCAATCCCCGCAATAAAACCCCAAAAACCTACTGGGCCCAAGTCGAAGGCATTCCGGATACCGCGAGTCTCACGCAATTGCGGAAGGGGGTTTCTCTCAAAGATGGTGTCACAGCATTGGCCGAGGTTGAACAGATTGATGAACCCACAAATCTGTGGCCGCGCACCCCGCCCATTCGCGTGCGCAAGTCTATCCCGGATACGTGGATCTCTCTGACCATTACTGAAGGGCGCAATCGACAGGTGCGCCGCATGACCGCCGCCATTGGTCACCCGACATTGCGCCTTATCCGCTACCGTATCGGCAATTGGACCTTGGACGGTTTAGACAGCGGCGCCTGGCGCGAAGCTTAGCCGCGGGCCAAGCGGGCCTTTGTTAGGCCAGCATGCGCTTTCGCGGTCTTTGGATCATCCGGCCAATCGTGTTTGGGATAGCGGCCCCGCATATCCTTCGCCATATCGCGATATCCGCCCGCCCAGAATCCCGGCAAGTCTTGTGTGGTCGCCACCGGTTTGCCGCCGGGCGAAAGGATTTGCAGCGTCACGGGAATGCGCCCATCTGCCACCGTGATATGGTCTGAGGCACCGTAAAGCTCTTGCGCTTTGCATTCGACCAAGGGCGCGCGTTCGTCGAGCCAGTCGATTGTGGCTTTGCGCCCAGACGGCAATGTCACGCGGATGGGCGCTTTTTTGTCTAAGTCTTGCGGAAGGGGCCATTCGAGCCGCGACTTAAGAGCATCACGGACCAGGTTCGCATCTGGCAGTTTGAATGGATCTTGCGTCAGTACCGGGCCGAGCCACGCGCCGACTTGCGTTTGTAAGGAGTCCATCGACCAGTCCGGCCAAGGTGCCCCAAAAACGTCACGCAGAGCGGCTACGCGCGCAAGGAGTTTACGGATCGGCGCGTCCAAATCTGTGGGCGCAAAACCTTCAGTCTCCAGATGGCGCAAGAAAGCCGTGCGGGCGATTTCGGTCGAAGGTTTTGGCAATGGCTGCTCATTCAACGTAATCGCGCCGATGGCTTTCACGCGGCGGGCATTGAACTGCTTGGTCTTGGGATTGAAGTCTGCCTCATCGCGGGTCTCAACTTGGCCGAGAGAGAGGGCCGTGGCTTCTGTCAACGGCACAGCCAGTGTGATCCGGGCAGACTTCGCGCCGCCAACCATATCTGCAACCACCAACCAATCAGATTTAGCCAGCGATGAATGCGCATCGACTTGTCCCGCACGGCCCGATGCTAGGAGGTATTGGGCCGCTGTGCCGTTTCTCTTGCGGGCGATCATATTCGGCCACGCCGCCGCTAAGACCTCCGCAACCGCACCGCTTGGGTCGGCTTCACCGCCCCAGCGTTTCGCTTGTCGGCGCAATTGCGACGCCCGCGGTCCACGATCCTGATCGAACCTGGCAAGTCTTTCGCTGAGGTCCGGGCTGGCCCCGCCTATGCCGCGTTCGCTCACCAAGGCCGCTATGCGCGCGGCCAGCGCTTTTTCAGGCGCGGCCTTTGCACCGACAATCAAGGCGGCGAGGCGTGGGGCCATTGGCAGCTTGCTCATCGCAGCGCCTCTGGTGGTCAATCCGCCCGTCTCATCCAGTGCGCCTAAGCTGGTCAGTTCTTGCGCTGCCGCGCGCAATCGGCCTGGCGGCGGCGCCGTCAACCAAGTGAGCGCGTTGGCATCCCGTTCGCCCCATTCTGCGAGGGCCAGAACCAAGCCGGACAGATCCGCTTGGCGGATTTCAGGGTCCGGTGCGGCGGTCAGTCCGCGAGTCTCAGCCTCATCCCAAAGCCGATAGCAGACCCCTGGACCCAGTCGTCCCGCGCGCCCCCGGCGTTGATCGACATTTGCGCGGGCCGCGCGCACGGTTTGCAACTCGGTCGAAACGCCGCCTGGAACATAGCGGGGCACGCGGGCATATCCGGCATCGACAACCACCGAGACCCCGTCAATGGTGAGCGCGCTTTCAGCAATGTCCGTCGCCAAGACAATCTTCCGCCCACCATCTTGGCGCGCCCGGATGGCTTCATCTTGCGCCTGGGGACTCATCGCGCCGAAGAGCGGGGCGACCAGGATATCTTTGTCGACTTTGAGACGCTCTGCGGTTCGACGAATCTCGCCTGCCCCGGGCAAGAAAGCGAGGATTGATCCATCTGTCTCTCGCACGGCGCGTTCAATCGCGCGGGCGGTTTGGTTTTCCAAACGGTCTTGCGATCGCCCGAGATAGCGTGTGTCGATTGGAAATTGTCGGCCTTCACTTTCGACAACGGGCGCATCGAGTTTTTGCGCCATGTCTGCCGTATCAAGGGTCGCGGACATGGCCAAAATATGCAGGTCTTCACGCAACGCCTGCTGACTTTCCAAGGCCAGCACCAAGCCGAGATCGGCCGACAAGCTGCGTTCGTGGATCTCGTCAAAGATCACCACGCCAATTCCGTCCAGCTCTGGATCGGTGAGTATACGGCGCGTGAACAGGCCGTCTGTGATGACTTCAATTTGCGTATCTTTACTGACTTTGCGATCTACACGGGTTGAGAGGCCGATCCGGCCGCCCAGCTTCTCGCCAAGCGTTTGCGCCATCCGCGTCGCCGCCATCCGGGCCGCAATTCGCCGCGGCTCAAGCATGACAATCTTGCCCGGAAAGCGATCAAACCCGTCAATCAATCCTGCCAGGGCCAAGGGCACCCGCGTGGTTTTTCCTGCACCGGGCGGTGCGCCAAGGATGAGGCGCGTGTGAGCGCGAAGCGTCGCTGAGATCTCAGCGAGTATGGGTTCGATTGGCAAATCGCTCATATTTTCAGTCATGTCCTCAGTCATGAGGTTTCGCAATCTATGGATTTCAACTAAAGGCTGGCTTTGCTCGTTTTGGTGGAGACCAAGTAAGTGACCCAGTCGCCGGAATTTTCTGTCTGTGTGCCGATGCATAATGAATCGGGGAACGCAGAACAATTGATCGATGAAATCGCCACCGCGCTGTCTGGCCGGGCTTACGAAATGGTCATTACCGATGACGCTTCGACCGATGATACACGCGCGGTTTTGGTCGGGCTGAAGGCCAAATACCCAGAATTGCGGGTGATTTCGCACCGGAAAAATGCTGGGCAGTCTCGCGCCTTGCGCACAGCGGTGCAGCATGCCCGTGCGCCGATTGTTGGCACACTGGATGGCGATGGCCAGAATGATCCGGCGGATTTACCGGCGCTCTATCGCAGTCTGACCCGTGCGGATGCACCCGAAGGCCTGACCATGGTGATGGGGCGCCGCGCCAGCCGTAAGGATTCAGCCTGGAAAAAATTCGGGTCGCGCTTTGCCAATAGTATCCGCAAACGCATGCTGCGGGATGATTGTGATGATAGCGGGTGCGGGATCAAAGTCATGAAGCGCGATGCGTTTTTGGCATTACCCTATTTCGATCATATGCATCGATATATGCCGGCGTTGATGAATGCCGAAGGGCACAAAGTCGAATTTCTCAACGTCAATCACCGCGAGCGCGGTGCTGGCAATTCAAAATACACCAATTTTGGCCGCTTGGCTGATGCCTTATCAGACCTGCGCGGCGTGATGTGGCTGATCCGGCGTCGTCGCAATCCCGGCGGATTTGACGAGCTTTAAGCGCGGGCAAATTCTAAACCTTCCCCGCTTGACAGAGTTTGCGCACTTCAGAGATGATTTGGGCAAATTTAGGGGACCATACGAGAATGAGATTTCATACGCGCGTAGCGATTGCTGCGATATCGGCTTGGGTCATTTGCTTTGGCGATGCCGTCCAAGCGCAGGCTCAGCAGCCTTCTACAGGATTAAGTTTTGTCGATGAAGACCGCTATCGCGGTATTCCATTGGCGTCCAATCCATATGGAGCGGCAGAACTTCCCGCGCGGATTGATTTGTCCTCGAATATGCCGCGCCCCGGAAATCAGGGAAATCAAAATTCATGCGTTGGATGGGCCGTCGCCTATGCATTGAAATCCTATCAGGAGCAAGTCGAAGAAGGGTGGTCGTTAAATTCAAACGGACAACCCAATCAATCGCGGATCTTCAGCCCGTCCTTCATCTATAACCAAATCAATAATGGCGCGGATGCTGGCTCGCATTTTGTCGATGCGTTTAATGTCTTGTCGTCTCAAGGCGCGGCGCCGTTGAGTGCGATGCCTTACAGCAACCCGCTCGCGCCTATACCGGACACGGCACGCGCTGCAGCAAAGCCGTATCGCATCGATACGTGGCGACGCGTAAACACGCAGGACACGAGAGAGCTTAAAGCGCAACTCAATGCTAACTATCCAGTGATCATCGGCGCAATCGTTGATGATGGCTTTATTGGAATGGGGCGCGATGCGATTTGGGATGGCCAGATCGGCAATCAACAATCTGGGCATGCCATGGTGGTCGTTGGCTATGACGATGATAAAAGCGCGTTCAAAATCATCAATTCTTGGGGACGCAGCTGGGGCACGGATGGATATGGGTGGATTTCGTACCGCCATTTTCCACGGGTTGTACGCGAAGCTTATGTCGCTAAAGACGCACGCAATGCTAATCGTCCGATTACGCCGCCTGTCGACCCGCAACCGGACCCAACTGATCCCGTCGATCCGTTTGTTCCGCCGTTGCCGTCGAGCGCAGATGCTGTCTTGATCGCCAATCCGCCACAGCACAATCAGATGGACCCAAATTGGGGCTTCGGTATGGTTCTCACTGGTTTGGTCACCATCCCCGCCGGGGAATACGGTCAGGCCAATGTCGTCGTGACGATCACAGATTCCTATGGCAATCCAGTTATGAGCCTATCGCCGCAATATGCGATGCCGAACGGTCAAGCTGCAACAGGAACGGGACCGCTGCAGCTGCAAGGGCAACCCGTGCAACAGCTGCAATGGTATGCTTTCTTGCCGTACTGCACGCTAAATATCCCCAAAGGACAAATGTGCTTACCGCAACCGATTGGCCCACTTGTGACCTCGAATTTGATCGCCAATCCAACCTTGTTCGTCAACGATTTTGGCGTGGCGATTGGGCAGCCTCAACCATTCTTCGTCCGGCTTTAACTTGGCGCGCCACAAAGGCGGCCGGGTCTTGCTCGCCAGTGGCGGTTCCGCCGGAACGCCTTTCTTCCGCCAAAACGCGCCGCGCGGCTTCTGGCACAGTGGGAAAGTGAGGCGCCAGCGCCTCCAAGAGTGTTGTCTTTCCGGCGCCCAGTGGTCCGGTAAGGATGAAGAATGGCGGTTTTTCTGCTGGCATCTTTTGCATGCTCACTTTGCATTAAGGTCTATTACGGTTAACTGGGAGGGTGAGGAGTCGCGGATCTTCTGATCCATCTCAAAGCAAAAGCCATGGACCAGACGCCAGAATGGCCCGCGTCCGCGTATAAGGGGTAATCTGATGCGAATCTTAATGAGCGCATTTCCGCTTTTTGTCATTCCGGTCGGAATTTACTGTCTGATCGCCTTCACCACGAGTGGCGATCCGGTAACGTTGACCCATGGCGCGACGATTTTGAGCGAGAGCGCCTCGCCTTTGATGGGCGTCTTGGGCGAGAAATTCTTCGCCATTCCGATGATTGGCGGTGAGATTGAGTGGGTCCTGACCAAAGGCGATGCTTTGTTGCTATTGTCGATTGCCATTCTGTTCATGGAAATCCTCAAATCGACGAGTACCGGTACGGCGACGATCATGAATCATGCGTTCTCGATGATCGTCTTCATCGTCTGTCTGATGTTATTCTTGCTACATCCCAACTTCGCCACGTCCGTATTCTTCATTTTGACTGTGATGGCACTGCTAGATGTCCTGGCGGGTGTCGTCGTCACGATTGTGGCCGCGCGACGCGACTTCGGCGTTTCAGAAGGGTTCGTGGGTTAGTTTCCGCGCATTCCAACAGATATCTGCAAAAACTTTCCGGCGGGCGCTTCACAGCGCCCGTTTCTGTTCTAGGGTGCCCGCAACAAGATTAGTGAGCTTTGCCGGGGAGGCATTATGGAAGCGTTTTACGGATTTGTAGACGATCTGAGTGGATTTATCTGGGGCGGATCTTGGGGAGACACACAAGTTCTTCCCTTCGCGCCACTGGCGGTATTCTTGCTCGGATCGGGCTTGTTCTTCATGATCCGATTGGGCGGGCGTCCGCTCCGCCGGTTTGGCCCAGCCTTGGCGGAAGTGTGGAGCGGTCGCAAAGGCGATGATGACCCCAATACGATCACGGCTTGGCAGGCATTGTCGACGGCGCTGTCTGGGCAGGTTGGTACCGGTAATCTTGCGGGTGTGGCGACAGCGATCACGCTCGGCGGGCCGGGTGCGATTTTCTGGATGTGGTTGACGGCACTTTTTGGCATGGCGCTGGCGTTTGCCGAGAGCTCTCTGGCCATCAAATTCCGCGAACGCGACAAACATGGGCGCATTAATGGCGGGCCGATGTATTACATCAAGAATGCCCTCGGCAAGAATTGGGCCTGGCTCGCGGTCTTTTTCTGTATTGGTACGCTCTTCTCCGCGACAGCGACCGGCGGCATGGTGCAGGCGAATTCGATCACGCAAACCGTCGTGCGCAGTGGCGCTGAACTTGGGCTCGGCATTCCGACTTGGTCGGTTGGGCTTGTGCTCTCTGTGCTGACTTTTGCTGTGATCATCGGAGGAATCAAATCGATCGGTAGCGTTGCTGGTCGGGTCGTTCCGTTTATGGCGCTGTTCTATGTCGCAGCCGCCTTCGTTGTTCTGATGATGAATGTCACCGAAATCCCGGGCGCGCTTTCCTTGATCGTAAAGTCGGCTTTCGGACTTGAACAAGCGGCCGGTGGATTGGCCGGTTACGGCATGGCGGCAGCTGTGCGCGCAGGTGTCGCGCGGGGGCTGTTCTCAAACGAAGCCGGGCAGGGGTCGGCACCGATCGCGCACGCGGCAGCGCAGACCCGCAACCCTGTCAAACAGGGTGAGATCGCGATGATTGGTGTCTTCATCGACACGCTCGTGATTTGTACCATGACGGCATTGGTCATTCTGACAGCGACAGGCACATGGGTAACGGCGGATGGCGGCGAAACCGAGTACATCTGGTTGGCCGCAGATTTGGAGGCCTCTGCCATTACCAACGCAGCTTATGAAGCGGCGTTCACCGGTGGTGGTTGGATCGTAACCATTTGTTTGGCCTTGTTTGCCTTTACGACGATTATTGGCTGGTCATATTATGCCGAACAGGCCCTGACGTATCTGGTCGGTGAGTGGGCAACCAAACCGTTCCGCTATGTTTGGGTTTTTGTGATCTTTATTGGCGCCATGGCGCAGGTCGAATTCGTCTGGAAGTTTGGCGATTTGGCCAACGCTTCAATGGCCCTACCGAACTTGATCGCCATCTTATTACTGTCTGGCGTTGTGGTCGCCATGCATAAGAACAATGGCGACCCTGACACCGAAGATGGCGATTCGATCATGCTTAAAGGAGAGGGTGTCGAGTAAGTTCTCCTCCATCGCAATCAAACGGGCGCCCCATACCGGGCGCCCGTTTTTGTTTGCCGTTAAGCTCTGTCGGTTAGACCTCACGGCATGTCAGATCTGACCCGTATTGAGGCCTTTCTCGAAATGATGTCCGCCGAGCGCGGCGCCTCGCCGAATACGCTGGACGCGTATGGTCGCGACCTATTGGATGCGTCGGGCTATCTCGGCGGCGGCCTGTGTGAGTCCCATGCTTCCGACCTATCTGGTTGGTTGCAGAGTCTTGCCAAAGATGGTTTGGCCGCTTCGACCCAAGCGCGCAAACTCTCATCGCTGAAACGGTTTTTCCGGTTCTTGTTCGAAGAGCGCGATCGAAAAGACGATCCAACATCGAAACTTGATGCGCCGAAAGTCTCACGGGACGTTCCGGATGTGTTGTCCCGGGAAGACGTCGACACTTTGCTGAAGGCCACCGCCGAAGATCCACGTCTGACCTGTTTACTGGAGCTGCTTTATGGCGCCGGATTGCGAGTCAGCGAATTGGTCAGTTTGCGCCTCGGTGACCTGCCGCGCCGCCGCCTCGGACGGTGGGAGACACGCGAAATGATTATTCGCGGTAAGGGTGGCAAAGAACGGCTTTGCCCACTCGGGGCCCCCGCTTTGTTGGCCTTGCGCAATTGGCTTGAAGAGCGTGATGATGAGAAATACGGCACGGCCAGCGGCGCGTTTGTGTTTCCATCGCGCGGCAAGTCAGGACATCTGACGCGCCGCCGCTTAGCGCAAATGCTGGAGAAATTAGCGCTTCAAATCGGCATCGCGCCGGCGCGCATTCACCCGCACGCCTTACGGCACGCTTATGCCACGCATTTGCTTCAAGGCGGTGCCGATTTGCGCAGCGTGCAGACGCTGCTCGGCCATGCAGACATCGCAACGACGCAGATATACACACATGTGCTCACGGACGAATTGGCGGAGTTGCTGGAAACGGCACACCCATTGGCATCCTAAAATCACTTTCAATCAATCCAGATCGGGTGCCCGCTCGTATTCAGTGTGCAAACACACTGGAGCACACGCCATGAAGCCTCTCATGCTTTCGATTTGCCTCGCCTCGTTCACAACCGTCCCGGCCGTCGCGGATGAGCCGCCCGCGCTAACCGCCGAAATGCTAGAAGTGGCTCTGGGAGAGGATTGGACCGGAGAGCTCACCTATCTGAATTATCAAACCCCCTTCGAAGACGTGACCATTCGCGCCAATGCGGAAATCGCGGCCATCGAGAACGGCTTGGAGATCGCGTACAAATATCCGGACGAACCGCACGCGAATTCATCTGTGCGGGCGCGTATCTCTCCAGATGGCAAGTCATTCATGGGCGAACCGATTGTTTCGAACGTGGCTTTGGACGGCGGCGCTCGACAAATCGACACGCGCTTTTCGTGCGAAGATATGGGTCGCGCGGCGACGTGTGAAATGACCTATTACTTATCGACCTCTCTATTGGAGATCACAAAAATGGTGACCTATGTGGATGGCGGCGAGCCTTTTCGCCGAAACAGCTACGCGTTTTCGCGCTAGCCCTGCGACCTTCTCCCCATTGCCAGCCGCGCGTGTCCCGCTAGGTTGCGCCGCGAATGGGAGATCGCAAGATGAGTCAAAAAGCGCCGCGCCAATTTTTTAAACCGCTCGCAGCAGGGGCGCCTGAGCCGATGCGAGAATTGCCGGTGCGGGTCGAGCGGATGATTCAATTCGTCCCGCCGCATCTCGATAAAGTCCGCGCCAAAGTGCCGGGAATGGCGGATAATTGCGATGTTGTGCTTGGCAATCTCGAAGATGCGATCCCCGCGGATGCTAAAGAGGCGGCCCGCGCGGGCGTTATCGAAATGGCGGGAATGCTGGATTGGCAAGCCAAAGGCACGGGACTGTGGAGCCGTGTAAATTGCTTGAATTCCCCTTGGTTTTTGGATGATGTGACCGAACTCGTCAGCAAAGCCGGGCATCAAATTGATGTCTTGATGATCCCAAAAGTCGAAGGGCCTTGGGACATTCATTATGTCGATCAATTGGTCGCGCAACTCGAGGCCAAAGCGGGCCTTAGCCGCCCGATCTTGCTGCATGCCATCCTCGAAACGGCGGAAGGGGTCGCGCGGGTCGAAGACATCGCGTTGGCTTCACCGCGGATGCAGGGCATCTCGCTTGGCCCGGCTGATTTGGCCGCCTCGCGAAAAATGAAAACAACGCGTGTCGGTGGCGGGCATCCCTTCTATCGCGTCATTGAAGACCCGAAAGAGGATGGCGGCGCCCGCGCTGCGGCGCAGCAAGACCCGTGGCATTATTCGCTTGGTAAAATGGTCGATGCGTGCGGCATGGCGGGGATTAAGCCTTTCTATGGTCCGTTTGGCGATATTGCCGATCTCGAAGCCTGTGAGCAGCAATTTCGAAATGCCTTCTTGATGGGCTGTGTTGGGACTTGGACCTTACATCCGAGCCAGATCGCTGTGGCCAAGAAAGTGTTCAGCCCAGACCCTGACGAAGTGGCTTTTGCACGGCGGGTACTGGAGGCGATCCCAGACGGTGCCGGAGTCGCCATGTTGGACGGCAAAATGCAAGATGACGCGACTTGGAAACAGGCCAAAGTCATTGTCGATTTGGCCGATCAAATCGCCGCTAAAGATGGCGCCGATTAACCCTTAGGCAAAAACTTCAAGCTTCGCGGCTTTCATTAATGTCCTGATCACACGGATCATGTCATAATTTCGCAATGCGAGTCTTTCGTCTTGCTTCTGTCTCGGGACTAGCACTCTGTTTGCTGGCTGGTGCGAATACGCTACCGGCGCAATCACAGGGTGATGTTTCCCGTGCGGAATTGGAGGCTTTGGAGGCCGAGCGGGACGACGCATTGCAACAGCTTCAGGCGCTGGAACAGGCAGGCAGCCTCGTTGCAGATGATCTCGAACAGCTCGAACGCGACTTAATTTCCGCAGCCATGGAGAGCCAAAGGCGCGAAGAAGAGGCAACATCCACTGAATTAAAGTTAATTTCCTTGCGCGCCCGATTGGGTGCGGCACGGACAGATTTGGTTGAAGGAGAAGACGCTCTCGAAGATTTGATGGCGTCATTGGCGGTGTCTGGACGCCATCGGCCACCCGCGCTGCTGACACAACCTCAAGATGCCAATCAGGCCATTCGCGCAGCGATTTTGATGGGCGAAGTGGCCCCGCAAGTGAAACAAAAGACCAGCGCTTTAACGACCGAAATTACCAAATTGCGCCGTCTAGAACGGGAAGTTTTGCGTGAACAGAAAGTGCTGGCAGTGGCGGATGCGGCCTTGGCTTTGAAACAAGAAGAAATTACGCAAATGACCGCGGCCAAGCGCGCGGCCTTTGAGGACGTCAATGCAGACGCCGATTCCTTGCGCCAACGTGCTGAATCTCTTGGAGAAAAAGCCGATTCCATTCGGGAGCTGATTGCTGCCCTGGAAACATCCGTACCGGGCGCGCCGCGTTTGAAACCGCGATTGACCTTTGCTGAGCAATCCGCACCGACGCGGGTCGCCAGCCGACCCAACCTCCCGCGGCCAACGGTATCGCAACCGCTTGGGGTCCTCGCAATGCCTGCGACAGGACGCTTGGTCCGGGCTTGGGGCGATCGGCTTCCTGGAGGTGAAAAATCCGAAAGCGTCGCCTTCGCCACACGCAGCGGTGCGCAAGTTTCAGCGCCTGTCAGCGGGCGTGTTGAGTTTGCGGGTCCCTTTAGAAGTTACAGACAGCTGCTCATCCTCTCGACAAGTGATGGTTACCATGTTCTTTTATGGGGAATGTCATCAAGTTACGTCTCTGTCGGCCAATCGGTACAACAGGGTGAGCCGGTGGCGAAAATGGCAGACCGAGCCAATGGTGAGCCGGAACTCTTTATGGAGGTCCGAAAAGGTGGCGAACCGATGGACCCGGCAAATTGGATGAAACGCGGCTAAGGCCGAGAATTGGAGACGGAACATGAGAGCTATGCTGACAGGCGCTGCGCTAGGGGTTGTATTAGGTGCCACGGCGGTCGGTGTGTCAGCGGTTGCATGGCCGGATTCAGAATATAACTCGCCGCGTTACGAAGCGGCTTTCGAACAGCTGTCTCTGTTCACGGAAGTCATGGCGCGCGCCAAGGCTGACTATGTAGAAGAAATTGATGAAGTCGCGGCGCTCGAAGCGGCCATTGATGGAATGCTCGGGTCACTCGACCCCCACTCCGGCTATATGTCGCCGGAGGAATTTGAAGCGCTGCAAGTCACGACATCAGGAGAGTATGGTGGCCTCGGCATCGAAGTCACGATGGAAGATGGCTTCGTCAAAGTCGTGACCCCGATGGATGATACGCCCGCCAGCCGCGCTGGCTTGGAGCCTGGCGATCTTCTCACCCATATCAATTCCAAAGCGATTGTTGGACTTAGCTTAGATGACGCTGTGCGCGATATGCGCGGCGAACCGGGCACCGATCTCACGGTGACCGTTTATCGTGAGGGCCAAGATCCGTTCGATGTGACGCTCATCCGCGAAGTGATTGAGCCGAAATATGTTGAGTTTGAAGATAAAGGCGACGGCATCGCCTATATCCGTATTGCGACCTTCAACAATAAGAAGACGACAGCGAAACTGATTGAAGCCTTCGATGATATCCGCGATGAAATCGGGCGCCGTCCAAACGGTCTCATTCTGGACCTGCGCAACAATGGCGGCGGCTTGCTCGACGAAGCGGTATCTGTAAGTGACCAATTCTTGTCGGGTGGCGAAGTTGTCTCGACCATCGGTCGACGCCCAGGCGATGTGATGCGCTCAAACGCGCAACGCGGGGAAGTGTTTAAGAATGTGCCGATTGTTGTGCTGATCAATAATGGCTCAGCTTCGGCGTCGGAAATCGTAGCGGGTGCTTTGCAAGATCGCGACCGGGCGACTGTGCTTGGCATGACCAGTTTCGGCAAAGGTTCGGTACAGACGGTTATGCCACTCGGGGCTGACCGCGGCGCTATTCGCCTCACCACGGCGCGTTATTACACACCATCTGGCCGGTCGATCCAGTCGACGGGTATTGTGCCAGACATAGAGGTTGCCAATCGCCGGATCAGCGAAGAAGACTTGGCGCGTATTCGCCGTTATTCGGAAGCGGATCTTCCGAATGCGCTCGACAATGAAGACGGCACAGATCGAAACATTCCGCACCTGCCCGATGATATGCCACCAGAAGATTATGAAGGTGACTATCAGCTCGAAAAAGCGATTGAATTCCTAAAGTCGGGCGGGGTTGTTGCGAGCAAAGATACCCGCGCGGGTTGAGCCAAAAAACCATCCGAGGCGTGACGAACAAAAAAGTGATGCTTTGGGGCTCGAAATTGCCAGCAAATCAGCCCAAAGGTTAATTCGGGTTTGCTGCTTCTTAACTATTTGAACGGCAAATCGGGGACTGGTTTTTACAGTGTTCTCAGGAGCCTCAAGGTCTGCTCGCGTGAAGCGTGATCCATCGCCGTTTCGATGTGGTTTTGTCCATAGCCTATTGGGGGCATTTTCGCTGACGGTTGCGCTGGGCGCAGCCGGGTCTGCTGTGCATGTCTTGGGATCTCCTGATGCCGCAAGTCCATCCATGCGGGTTGCTCTGTTTGAGGAAGCTCCGAACGATGCGCCGCAGCTTAATCCACGTCTGCCCGGCTATGAACAAGCAGTCGGATTTGCGGATCTGCCAGCGTCTGCCGGTACGGTGAGCGATGCCCAGCAGCCAGACCTTGGCGTTGAATACAATGCCGGTGCTCCAGTTCGGGCTGCGGCGAGCCCGCAAACGGCGACGCGCGGAATCCGGATTAACGGTAAAACGGTCATGCCGGGTCAAACCTTCAGCCAAGTGGCGGGCGATGATTCCAACGCCCCAGCGCTTTCTGCGGTAAACGCCGCACCGCCTGAAACTGTTGTGGCCGCAGATGCGACGCCATTAATGCGGAATGCCCGGGCCTTCGCCAACCCTGAGGGCAAGCCGACTGTGTCCTTAATCGTCGGCGGTCTCGGCATCAATAGATCGCGCACGATGGCGGCGATCAATGAATTACCACCTGAAGTCACGCTCGCTTTCGCGCCAACGGCCGAAAATCTGCGTAGCATGGTGCGCGATGCGCGTCGCGCCGGCCATGAGGTGCTCATCGAAGTGCCGATGGAGCCGTATGATTATGGCCGGCAACGTCCGCATCCTCAGGTGATGCAAGTCGGCGTATCTGCAGATACGAATAAGCAGCGTTTGTCGCGCATGCTGGCTCGAACCCCAGGTTATGTCGGCGTCATGAATTATCAGGGTGACAAGTTCGCCACTGAGCCGGACGCGTTCCGGCCAATTCTGAGTGATCTCAAAGAAAAGGGTTTGGCCTTTTTTGAGGATGGCTCCTTGGTGCGCTCACAATTCTCCTCAGGGGCTCGCGAAACCGGTGTCGCCTATGGCAAAGCCAGCGCTTGGATTGATTCACGTCCCGGCGCTGATGAGATTTCTCAGCAGCTCTTATTGCTCGAAACCACCGCGCGCGAACAAGGCGCGGCATTGGGGACGGGCATGTCTTTCCCGGTAACCCTGGATATTTTGAAGGATTGGATCCCGACGCTCGAGGATAAAGGTATCCTTCTCGCGCCAGCCTCTTACCACGCCACGCGCTCGCGAACGTCTGGTCAGGTCCGTCAGGCTAGTTTAAATCCGCAAGGGTGACGAATAAAAAAAGAGATCCCGCGCTGTATCGCGCCAATGTCGGTTTGGCTTTGTTCTCGAAAGCTGGACATGTTTTTGTCGGCCGCCGCGTGAATGGTCGAGGCGCTTTTCAATGGCAAATGCCACAAGGCGGCGTCGATGCTGGGGAAGCCCCTGTAGATGCGGCATTGCGGGAAATGGACGAAGAAATCGGCGTGGCCGCCAAACTGGTCGATGTTCTCGAAGAAACTGAAGACTGGCTCTATTACGATTTCCCGCCAGATTTGCTGCGGCGGATGGGTGGCCCTTATTTGGGACAAAGACAGAAATGGTATGCTTTGCGCTTTAAAGGCTCAGATAGCGATGTCCGTTTAGACAAACATAAGCCCGAGTTTGATGCCTGGCGGTGGGCGAAGCTGACGGATGTGCCTGGTCTAATCGTGCCGTTTAAACGGCCTGTCTATGAAGAAGTCGCGCAGCGTTTTTCAGCCTGGTCAGAGCCGGTCTGAGCACGGATTTTCCTTTCCTTTGCGGCTGAATTTCCCCTATGCTGGGACAAAATAAAATAAGACGGGAGGGCCGGTGAATATGGCGAAATCACTGTTAATGGTGCATGGCGTTGGCTGCGGTGGCGACGTCTGGGATCGTATGAAACGCGATTTCGTCATGGCGGGATGGACGTGCGAGACGCCAACTCTTTTTCCTGATCTGAGAACCGTCGAAACACCGCCTGAGGGCCTCGCGGATCTGACCCTGAAAGACTATTGTGATGCGGTGTCAGAACAGTCCGATGCGCTGGCCCAACGTGACGGGGAGAATCCCGTCATTATCGGCCATTCAATGGGTGGCTTGATCGCCCAGAAACTGGTTGAGGCGGGCAAAGTCCGAGCTGGAATATTTTTGACACCCGCGCAACCTGAAGGCTGCACGGTGAACGATCTGCGGGTTGTCCGAACCTTTTGGAACATTCTGAAGGTCGGTCAAAAGACCGTTTCGGGCAGGGTGTTTAAGGTCGGTCCAAACGGTTTCAGCTGGGGCGTCTTAAATGTTGTCCCGAAGGATAGGCACGCAGAGATTTATCAACAGGCGCGGTTTGATTCGGGACGGGTCTATATGGATCTCGCCAATCCAGAGGCCGTGGACGAGAGCAAAATCAACGTGCCGACCCTGACCATCGGGGCCAAGAAAGACCGAGCGACAGTGATCAAAGCGGTTCGAAAAGTGGGGGCCAAATATGCTAAAGCGGCGCGGCCAGGCGATTATATCGAGTATGGCCGCCACGCGCATTGGATTGTCGATGAACCCGGCACGGAACAGGTCTCTGCCGATATCTTAGAATGGTTAGACGATCGGCTTTAATCGAGCGCGCCAATGTAAGGCAGGCCGCGATAGAGGCCCGCATCGTCCATGCCGTAACCGACTAAATAACGCCCGGGCGCATCAAAGGCATGAAAATCAACATTGTCTTCGCCTTCAGGCGCCCAGGGCTTTCGGGCGAGCGCGCACGTGATGACTTCTCGTGCGCCCTTGGCCAAGAGATGCGTTCGCGCGAATGCGAGGGTTCGTCCGGTGTCGAACACGTCATCGATGATCAGCACGCCACGATCCTTGACCTGCCGGGCAATATCGGCGCGAACCACAACGCGACCAGAACTCTCCCGCGCGTCGCGATAGCTTTCCAACCACAGCGCATCGAGCACGGGGTGAACGTCTCGTCGCGCCAGTGCCTTCATCAAGTCGCTGGTAAAAGGTGTGGCCCCGATGAGAATATTGATCGCGGTCCATTCGCCAGAAAGGCGCGGCGCTAAGCGATCCGCAAGGTCGTCAATCCGCGCCATCAAATCGGCTTCGGAGAGGACGGTGTCAAATTTTGGATGGCTCATCAGCGTCAGGATCCGTTCGCAGCGAGAGCGGTATCGGCTGGAACCAGATCGAGTTCAAGTTCAAATGATTCAAAAGGCGGATTTTCAACCCTTGCGGCAAAAATGGCGGTGGCATCTGCTGGAATGGATGACGGCGTCACCGGCGCGAAGGCACGGGCCACTTCAACGCCTTGATCATCAAGCAAGATTACCCGCACCAGAGGTGCCGAGACTGACCGCCCAGCAATATTCTGCACCGCGCCGCGAACTTCTAAAATGGGGGTCGTTCCATCAAAAAACCGTTCCGCTTCGGTGTCCAGGAATTCCAAGCCAAACCGATTCACCGGCATGCCAATGGCCGCATAAGTTGAAGCGGATTCTGGCCAGCGTTTCACCACTTCGCCCCGAAACGCCAAGAGACCGACAAGAACCACCAGCAAGGCCGCTCCGGTGGTCGACCAAGCGGTTAGCGCCGCAGCCCGGCTTTTTCGGCGGCGGCGCTCGCGCACTTTTAGGCGATAGGTTTCATGCGCCCCCAAAGGATTGGTTTCGGCGCTCGATCCCTCTGGCCCAACGAACCAAGAATGCCCGCACGTGGCGCACTTCACTGTCCGGCCGCTTTCGCCGATGGTAGAGTCTTCAGCAAAGTACTGAGTCTCGCACTCTGGACAGGTGAGGATCATATCTTGGACATTCGCTCAATTTTTAGGAATAGTCGATATGCCCGACATCCTATTGCTGAAGGATTTACATGTCGCGTTTTCGGCCTGATTTAAGCGACGAACCTGCGGTTCGGTTAGACAGTGTCAGTCTGACCTATGATCGCACGGGGGAAGTGCTGAGTGAGATTGACTTGGTGTTGCGCCAAGGCAGTTTCACATTCCTGACCGGTCCGTCTGGGGCGGGTAAGTCCTCCTTGCTGAAATTAATGTATCTCGCGCATGCACCGACACGCGGAAATATTCGTCTGTTTGGACGTCAGACTTATGACATGAAGCGCAAGCAGTTGGCCGCGATCCGTCGTAGAATTGGTGTTGTTTTTCAGGAGTTTAGACTACTCGACCATCTCACAGCTTTTGAGAATGTTGCGCTGCCTCTGCGGGTCGATGGGCAAAAAATTGACGCGTATAGTAATGAAGTCATCGACCTGTTGCGATGGGTTGGACTCGGTGAACGCGTCGACGCGCCGATCCCATCCTTGTCGGGCGGGGAGCAGCAGCGCGTTGCGATCGCGCGGGCCTTGATCAACAAACCGGACTTGCTCATCGCAGACGAACCGACCGGCAATGTCGACCCCGAAATGGGTCGAAAGATTATGCGTCTTTTCGCTGAGCTGAATAAGCGCGTCGGAACCACCATTCTCATCGCCACACATGACCTAGAATTGCTGCGCGAGTTCGATTCGCCGGTCTTGAGGCTCTCAAACGGACTTTTGGTGCGCGATGTCGAATATGGAGCGAGCACATGAGTCGTCGCGATTCGCCGCTTCTGCCCGCCAGCGACGCCCGCGAAGCGGCGCTTTTCTTTGTCATTGGCGCCCTCTGTTTCCTCGCCGCTTTAGCGGCCCTGACGACCCGCGGGACGTACAAGGCAGCGGAAGCTTGGGGCGCTCAGATTGAAGGCGATATTACGGTCATTATGCGCGACACAGACCGGCGTACCGCGGAAGATGCGGCCGATCGCGTGTCCGGACTCGCCTCAGTATTTGAAGCGCGCATCTTGTCTCGCGAGGAAGTTGAGACCCTGCTTGAGCCAAGCCTCGGCCCTGGCGGCATGCCGGACGGGCTACCAGTCCCCATGTTGATGGTTGTACAAGCCGATCCTAGCCTTGGCGATCCAAGTCCGAACATCGAACGCATTCTCAACGAAGTTGGGGTGGATGGCGATGTCGCGGGCAATGCGGGTTATGCTGATAATGTTCGCAGTGCTTTGGGTGTCCTGCGCTTAGTCGCGCTCTGTATCGTCGCACTTCTATCGGCAACTGCCATCGCGGTGATCGCCTTCGCAACACATGCGGCGCTGCTCGCGCGGCGCGACATCGTTGATGTTTTGCATCTTTCGGGGGCCGAAGATCGCTATATTGCGAGCCTGTTTGAACGCAGGTTCTGGGTGCTGGCCTTGCAAGCCGGTCTGGGCGGCGCTGTCGCTGCGTTGATGATCACCGCGCTTATTGTGTTTTCTGGTGGCGGCGCTAATTCGGTCGAAACGCAGCTTTTACCGCGTTTGAGTTTGGATTTTTGGGACATCGTGATCCTTTTGGTCACGCCCGTCATGGCCGGTCTAGCCGCCCGAATTGCGGCGCGATTGACGGTGCTGGCTTCGTTGAAGGACACTTTGTGAACGCCATTCGATCATTCATTTTCGTGATATGGTTATATGGTTGGATGGCGATCCTCGGCATTCTGGCTTTGCCGACTCTGCTGCTGCCGCGCGCCGCGATCCTGTGGTTCATTCGCCTCTATGCGCGTTTTGTGGTGTTCGGTCTGCGGTTGATTTGCGGCATTCGCGTCGAGTTTCGGGGCCAAGAGCATATTCCGGGTGGCCCGGTGCTGATTGCTGGGAAACATCAGGCCATGCTGGATGTGTTTCTTCCATTCTTAGTGTTTGATGACCCCGTTCTTGTGATGAAGCGGGAATTGCTCTGGTACCCAGCGTTGGGCTGGTACGCGATGAAAACCCGTATGATGGCGATTGACCGTGCGGGCGGGGCCAAAACGATGAAACGTATGCTCTCGCTCGCAAAGCGACGGGTGAAGGATGAGGGCCGGCAAATGCTGATCTATCCGGAAGGCACGCGCGCGCTGCCCGGTGCAGCGCCGGAATACAAACCGGCTGGGATTAGAGCATTCTACAAAAGTCTCGGCGTGCCTTTAGTACCGTTCGCCACCAATTCAGGCCTTTGCTGGCCAGCCCATGGCATGGTCCGCCGTCCAGGCCTCGTCGTCTATGAGGTCCTGCCAGCTTTGCCGAGTGATATGAATCCCAAAGTAATGTTGTCCGAGTTGGAAACACAGCTCGAAGCCGCAAGCGACAAGCTCTTGGAGGAAGGCTTGGCCGTGCAAGGACGGACGCGTGCGTCACTAAAATGACCGCTCCAAGTGCCGAAAAGCTACACCAAGCTTGCGACACCCTCGCCGAGCAGGATCCAGTATTGGCGACGGCGTACAGAGCGATCGGCCTGCCGAATTGGCGCGGCACTACTGCGAATTTTGAAAGCCTGGCGCGGATTGTCGTCTATCAATTGATTTCGACCAAAGCCGCGGATGCGATTTGGGCGCGTGTCCATGCCAGATTTGCCCAAATCACGGCAAAGGCGGTGCTCGACGACGAGGCTGAACAGCTGCGTGCGTGTGGCCTCTCGCGCCCGAAGCTGCAGCACTTATTGGCGATTGCCGCAGCCGTTGAGGCGGGTGATCTCGATTTTAATCGTCTCTCGCAATCGCCAATCGACGGCGCTCGAAAAACCTTGCTCGCCGTGCGCGGCATCGGGCCTTGGACCGCCGAAACCTTTTTAATGAATGCTATTGGTCATCTCGATGCTTTTCCGCATGGCGATGTCGGTTTAATAGAAGCCTTCCGGCGTCTGAGCGGTGCAGAAAACCGTTTGTCGGCAAAGGATTTTTCCGCTCACGCTGAACAGTGGCGCCCGTTTCGTGCCGTCGCAGCGCACCTGCTTTACGATTGGTACAATGCCAATCGCCCTTGATGCGCCCGCGCCACAAGGGGATTCTATCCCGGCGGTCGCGTTTGATTTCTCCTAGACAGTTAAAATCAATGTCATACGATCGACACGCGAATCAGTAATTCTGCGCGCGAATCGAAAAGGAGTGATCGCTTTCAAGACGAAGGTTCGACATTCTAAGACCCTCATGACAGAGGTATTCTGTCATGGCTGAGGTCCTTTCCACCCCACCTAATGGCCGTCCTGCGCTTGTGTTGAATGCGGATTACCGGCCTTTATCCTATTATCCGCTGTCGCTTTGGCCCTGGCAGGATGTCGTCAAAGCGGTCTTCTTGGATCGCGTCGATATTATCGCTGAATACGATCACTATGTTCGCAGCCCGAGTTTCGAGATGCGTTTGCCATCGGTCATCGCGCTGCGTGAATTCGTACGCCAGGATCGGGTACCGGCTTTTACGCGATTTAATGTCTTTCTGCGCGATGGCTTTAAATGCGTGTATTGCAACTCGCCGGATGATTTGACCTTTGACCATGTGATTCCACGCTCCAAAGGTGGGCGTACGACATGGGACAATATCGTTGCAGCCTGTTCGCCCTGTAATCTCAAAAAGGGTGGCCGCATGCCGAATGAGTGCGGCATGCATCCGCAGCGCAAACCCAATCGACCGAGCAATTATTACCTTCAAGAGATGGGTCGCAAATTCCCACCCAACCATCTGCATGAGACCTGGATGGACTATCTCTATTGGGATGTAGAGCTGAACAGCTAACCATTACCGCTTGTTAAGACTGTCTCTCTTTGCCATGATCAAGGCGGAGAGGGATTAGAGTATGTGGCAGATCTTAAGATCACTGTCCGACACGTTTGGCGTCGGCTTTTTGGCGATGCAGCTGGTCAAGCTTATCGGCACATGGGTCGCTCTGGTTGGCCCATTGAAATTCATCTCGGGTCTGTTTGCGGGCATTTTTCCTGTCGTCGCGAAATTTTTTGGCGATATTTTCGGTCGGGATATCAATGGCTTGGACGTGATGGTGGTCAGTATCGCTGTATCCGGAACCCTGATTGTCGCATCATCTGTTGCCACCCAGGGAGCGATGTCGACCAAGTATTTTTGGCGATTTTTGCTCATCCCGTACGCGCTCATTGTGATCACCATTTCGATTATGGTGCAGATCGCAACGCCAGTTGCGGAGCTGTATTCCTTCGGAGACAAGTGTCAGGCGGAAATAACTGAGGCCGTATCTTTCTACGGCAGTTCGTGCCTCGAGATGGCCCCGCAATTACGGATGATTGGAATCGACGTTTCATTCGCTGAGGTCAATGGTGTCGCGCCGCCCTCAGCCAGCGGGTTGGGTTTAGGGCTGACTTTGGGATATCTGATGGGGCTTTTGCCATTGATCGCAGTCGGGATCTTTTTCTTCAAGCGCCTATCCGTCAATAAGCTGCTCAAGCGCGTCGCAATCGCTGCGGGCTCGGCGATCGGACTGGTCGCAGCGTCTGCTGCCTTTGCCGCCGTCGTTGGCAGCTAGGCTTCACCGCGACTGCGCAACCACAGCAATAGAAGCGGGATCCATATCAGCGACAAAGTGATTATGCCTTTGATCGCTTGATAACCCACCCACCACCAAAAGAACCGCTTTTTATTCGCGTTTAGCCACTTAATGCCCGCACGTAAGCGGGCGATGGGGCCACTGGGTTGAGGAGATGGCTCGTGCTCTAACTCAGTCGACATTAGGGGTGTTTTTCCCCGCCATGCGCAGGATGCGCTCGATCTGTGGGTGCAAATCGGCATTGCACGCGAGGATGGATCCGGTCTCGAGGACATCCCCACCATTGATCTCACTGGTCACACCGCCTGCCTCGCGCACCAGGATCATTCCAGCAGCAATGTCCCACGGATTCAAATGGCTTTCCCAGAACCCGTCAAAGCGACCCGCGGCGACCCAAGCTAAATCCAAGGCGGCTGACCCATAGCGGCGAATACCTGCAACGCTGCGAGTCATGATGCTAATTTCAGCGGCGAAGCGGGAATGGTACTCCTCGGCTTTGCCGATCCAAGGCGTGCCTGTTGCGACGACGGATTCTTCAAGCTTTTTGCGGCCAGCGACCCGAAGCTTGCGCTGGCCAAGCCAAGCGCCGCGCCCGGTTTCGGCCCAGAAGATCTCATTCTTAGCGACATCATAGACGACGCCGGAGAACAATTTTCCTTCGCGCTCGAGCGCAATCGAAACCGCATAATGCGGTTGTCCGTGCAGAAAGTTCAGCGTGCCATCAAGCGGGTCGACAATGAATCGATTGGTCTTGTCGCTGCCTTCAACAATGCCGCGTTCTTCCATGACAAAGCCATAGCCAGGTCGGGCTTTGGTCAGGTGCTCATAGATAATATCTTCGGCCCGATGATCGGCGTTTGAGACGAAGTCCGCAGGGCCTTTTTTGGCCACTTGCAGATATTCAACCTCTCCAAAATCTCGGGCGAGTGAACGGCCCGCCTTGCGGGCGGCCTCGATAATGACATTTCCGAGCGCGGAAGGTTTGGACATTGCGGATCGACCCTTTAGTCAGCGCGGCGCAAATAGGTGCGATCTTCGGTCTGAACAACGATGCGCTCCCCGACCCCGATAAAGGGTGGGACGGTGACCCGGATGCCATTCTCACAGGTCGCAGGCTTAAAGCTATTCGCAGCGGTTTGGCCTTTGACCACCGGTTCGGTTTCTTCAACGGTGAGGGTCACTTGCTGTGGCAGGGCGACGCCGATCGGCTTATCGCCATAAAATTCAATCTCGACCGTCATGCCATCTTGCAGAAAGTCGCCATCATCGCCGACGAAGTCTTTCTGGAGTTCGATTTGTTCAAATGTTTCCTGGTCCATGAAGGCATAGGCTTCGCCTGCATCATAAAGGAACTGAAAATCTTTCTGTTCGAGCCGGACGCGCTCAATCGTCTCATTAGCGCGGAAACGTTCATTGGCTTTTGAGCCATTGAATAGGTTGCGCATTTCAACTTGGTTGAAAGCACCGCCTTTGCCAGGCTTCACGTGATTACACTTCATCGCGCGCCAGACGCTGCCATTATACTCAATCACCATATTGGGTTTGATTTCGTTGCCGTTGATTTTGGCCATGTGAGACGTCCTCATCAGTAGAGCGCGCGGCGTAGCGGTGACGGGCGGTTTGGTCAAGTTTTGTGGACAGGCTGCCCAGCTTGGGGTTTTATGTCGCTTCGAACACTATAGGAGGGGAAATATGGGATTGTTGTCAGGCTTTTTAAGTTTCGAAAAACCAATGGGCGAGACGCTCACGCGGATTCTGTTCTATTTGGGAATCGCCGGAATCCTATGGCATGCCGTCCAGCGGTTTTGGTTCTGGCTGACCTATATCGACAATGACTGGGACACCGCGCTCTGGGGGATGATTAAAACGCCCTTTATGGCAATCATCTCACTGCTCATCTTGCGTGTTGTTGCGGAATTCGTCTTAGCTCAATTCCGGATGGATAAGTCGCTACATGACCAGGTGACGGGGCGGGCGGCGCCGCCGCAAGCGGACTAGATCTTAGAGGCCGCCATGGCTTCGTCGATGACGCGATTAAACATGGCGACGGCTGCGGCGGGACCATCATGATGGTCCCAGACACCGCTTGAAACCGCCAGGAAGTCGGCGCCTGCCGATACTAAGGGCGCGGCATTCTCTAATGTGATGCCGCCAATAGCGACACAGGGGAGGGTCAGGAAGACCTGACACCAGGTCAGGATTTCGGGGTCCGCTGGCGTCGTATTGGCCTTCGTTGCCGTCGGATAGAATGCGCCGAACGCGACATAATCCGCGCCGTCCTCGCCGACAATCATCGCTTGGTGGCGTGAATTCTTACAGGTGGCGCCGATAATCATATCTGGGCCGACCAGTTCGCGCGCTTCGGCGATGTCCATATCATCCATGCCAAGATGCACGCCATCGACCTCAAGCGCGCGGGCGAGCTGCGGACTATCATTAATGATCAGGGCAATATGTTCCGCTGCACAAATCCGTTTCACCGCTTTGGTGACTTCGCGCGTTTTGACCGTATCGATCTCATCGCCTTGCTTGAGCCGGATTTGCAGACTGGCCACGTCGCCGCCTTGCACCGCGGCTCTGAACTGATCGACAAAGGTCGCGACATCCTCGATTTGAGGCGGCGTGATCAGATAACGGCGTGGGCGTGCGCGTTGCGGTTCAGACATGATGGGACGGTTTGCGCTGAACAGGCCCGTCTCGTCAAGATTTTGGCGGCGAACGGAGCAGCCAATTTGTCAGCATGCGCGCGCTCGGGCCCCATATCAGGGCCGCGAACCACGCCACCGGATAAGCGAGACACCAAGCGACCAGCCACCGTTGCCCTAAGCCCCAATCTACGCCTGTATTCACTATGGTGACGATGAGTGCGACGAGGGCACTCATCCCGCCCGATAGAAGCCCAGTATGCACCAGCTTCCAGATGAGAGATGTTCGTTCCATAAGCTTTCTTGCGAAGGGCGGGAACGGACGTCAATCTTACGTCATCAGCCAAAGCTCCGAACAAGAAAAAAGGCGGCCTTGTCAGCCGCCTTTCCATATCAGTTCGTCACCAGCTTTAGCCGGCGCAAGATGCATCATAGATGCTCTCAATTGTGCCTGCGAGCATAGTGTCGAAATCAGCGTCTGTCTGATTGGCTGACAGGCCTTCCGTCAGTGCCCGCGAGAAGCTCGCAATCATGCCGGTGTTTTGGCAAAGGCGGCGATTGGCTTCTTCACGGCTATAGCCGCCAGACAGCGCGACGACGCGCATCACGCGGGGGTGCTCCACCAATGATTTATACTGATTGGCGTTTTCCGGCAGAGACAGTTTTAGCATCACTTGCTTGTCCGCCGGAACCGTGTCGAGCTGTTTGGTGATTTCCGCCAGCAAAATGTCTTCAGCTTCAGCTTTGTCATCAATCGTGATGTTCACTTCTGGCTCGATGATTGGCACGAGGCCGTGTCCGAGGATTTGCAAGCCAACCTGGAATTGCTGGGCGACATTTGCAGCGATACCGTCTTGGTTCGCGCCATGGATCACGGACCGCATCTTGGTGCCGAAAATACCTTTTTCGACCGCACGGCTGAGCAGCGCATCGAGTTCAGGCATTGGGTTCATTAGCTGCACACCGTTTTCTTCACCTGCCAGGCCTTTGTCGACTTTCAGAAACGGCACCACCCCGCGCTGTTCCCAAAGATAAGTGGCTGTTGGTACGCCATCGATTTCGCCGTCCATGGTGCGTTCAAACAAGATCGCGCCCATGACTTTTTCGCCGGTAAAGGCCGGAGACTTGACGATCCGTGCGCGCATATCATGGATCAGGCCGAACATTTCTTCATCATTCGACCAGGCATCATCAGTGACGCCATACAGTTTCAGCGCTTTTGGCGTCGAGCCCCCCGACTGATCCAAAGCGGCGACAAAGCCGGCTTTTTCGGCGGCCTGCTGAGTCATTTGTTGATTTACCATCTAAAGGTCCCTCTCAAGATAGGAAAAGGCTGAACGCGTTTTGCGATCAGCCTGTAGGAATTGATTGAATTTGAAACTGACACCGCTGTCTTTTCGGCGGCTTCTTCTTCCGCGGGTTTAACTGGCCAGCGGAAGAAGAATGTATTTGTCATTTATTGGCCTTTTAGCGCCTCGACACCGGGAAGGGGTTTGCCTTCCATCCATTCAAGAAACGCGCCACCTGCGGTCGAGATATGGGTGAAATCCTGAGACACATTGGCATGATTTAGCGCTGCGACCGTGTCTCCACCACCGGCAACCGCAATCAAAGCCCCAGATTTACAGCGCGTGCCCGCTGCCTGGGCAGCTTGAACCGTCGCTTTGTCAAACGGCGTCAATTCAAACGCGCCGAGTGGGCCATTCCAGACCAGCGTATTCGCGACATCCAGCGCTGAGGCCAGAATCGCCACGGTTTGTGGACCCGCGTCCAAGATCATTTCGTCGTCGGCAACTTCGTCCAAGCCACAGGTGCGATGCGGTGCGTTTGCGGCAAAGTCTTTGGCGACGACGACATCCATCGGCAGCAGAATATCGCAGCCAGCGGCTTTCGCATTGGCTTCGATTTGCTTGGCGGTATCCGTCAGGTCATGTTCGCACAGCGATTTGCCGACACTATAACCGCGCGCCGCCAGAAACGTATTCGCCATGCCGCCACCAATGGCCAGCGCGTCGACTTTCGAGACGAGATTCTTCAGCAGGTCGATTTTGGAGCTGACTTTCGCACCGCCAACAACTGCGAGCACGGGCTTATTCGGATTGCCGAGCGCGGCGTCGAGCGCCTTTAATTCAGCTTCCATAAGCAGACCGGCACACGCGGGCAAAAGTTTCGCAACGCCCTCAGTAGAGGCATGCGCGCGATGCGCAGCTGAGAAAGCGTCATTGCAATAGACATCGCCCAAGGACGCCAAAAAGCCCGCCATTTGAGGATCATTGGCTTCTTCCATGGCGGTGAAACGGGTATTCTCAACCAAGATGACCGCGTCAGACGGGGCCGCATCAATCGTTGCGCGATCTGGACGTTCGACGAATGTTACGGCCTTGCCGAGAGCCGCTTCGAGCGACGGCACGGTGACCCGCAAAGACATGTCGGGATTAGGCTGTCCTTTTGGGCGGCCGAAATGGGCGAGCAAAACCGGTTTGCCGCCCTTTTCGAGGATTTTCAAAATCGTTGGCGCGACTTTGTCGATTCGCGTGGTGTCGGTCACCTTGCCGTCTTCAACAGGCACATTGATGTCGATCCGCGTGACGACGACCTTCCCGCCGAGGTCCATATCGTCGAGGGTTTTAAAGTCGGCCATTGATGTCGATCCGCTTACAGGAATTTAGACATGTGCAGAGCGGTATCGCTCATACGGGTCGCAAAACCCCACTCATTGTCATACCAGCTGAGCACGCGAACCAGCGTTCCGTCCGTCACATTGGTGCCTTCAGCGGCGAAGGTCGAGCTGTGCGGATCGTGGTTGAAGTCCGCCGAAACGAGTGGCTTCTCAGAATAGCCGAGCACGCCTTTCATGGGGCCTTCAGCGGCAGCTTTGATCGCAGCGTTGACTTCTTCCACGGTGGTTTCGCGGCCAGCGTCAAAAACCAAGTCGATCATGGATACGTTAGGCGTTGGAACGCGGACGGCCGAGCCATTCAGCTTACCAGCGAGTTCTGGCAGAACCAAACCAACAGCCTTTGCAGCGCCGGTTGAGGTTGGGATCATAGAGCTTGCGGCGGCACGGGCCCGGTAAAGGTCTTTGTGCATCCGGTCGAGCGTTGGCTGATCGCCAGTATAAGCGTGAACGGTGGTCATGTACCCGCGCTCAATGCCTACAGTGTCGTTCAGAACTTTCGCGACGGGCGACAGGCAATTGGTGGTACAGGATGCGTTTGAAACGACCAGATCGTCTGCCGTCAGCGTTTCGTGGTTCACGCCATAAACAATCGTCTTATCCGCATTCGTCGCTGGCGCAGAGACCAGAACCCGCTTGGCGCCCGCTTCCAGGTGAGCCGCCGCTTTTTCTTTTGAGGCAAAGATGCCGGTGCATTCAAACGCAATGTCGACGCCCATATCGCCATGCGGCAGTTCGGCAGGGTTACGGATGGCAGTACACTTGAAGGCGCGATCGCCGACACGGATCATATCGCCGTCAACGATAACCTCTTCGTTCAGCTTGCCGTGAACGGTATCGTATTGCAGCAAGTGAGCATTGGTCTCGACGGGGCCGAGATCGTTGATCGCGACGACTTCAATGTCCTTACGATCATGTTCGATGATAGAGCGAAGGACCAGGCGACCGATCCGGCCAAACCCATTAATTGCGACGCGAACAGCCATGTAAAACCTCTTTTGCCAAGATACTGATTTCGTGGCGTCTTTAGACGCAAGTTTGAGGCCAGTCCAGCGCGGTAATGAGGCGCAGCACAACTGATTACGCTGTCAGTTAAGAGCCACTACACGTCTGAGGAGATTTCCTCTCCAATTAGGCTTCGAAAAGAGAGAATCCTTTGCCGTGAGCAAGGCGGAGCAGAGCATAAAGTAACAGACCCACAGGACCGAAAACAAAAGATCCGAGGATGCATGGTATGGTTTGCCAATGTGCGATCTCGAGGCGCTGCGCATCCCGGGCGATCCAAGCGCCTATAAATAGGTCGAACACCAAATAGTGGCTCCAGCCGACCATGACGCCATTTGGATGATCGAACAGGGCCTGTACCCCGGAAAACGAGAATCCGGCATCTGGGTCTGACATGCCGAAGAAAATCGATCCCATAAGCAGAGTGCCATAGATCCCGCCGAACAAAACAGGATAGAGCATTGAGTGTACAGCAGCGCGGGTGATCTTCGCGCGCGGCAGGAAAATGAGCAGTGCCCAAGCTGGCATCACGAAGAGATTTATCAGCGAAAACCCGTTTTCCCAACTCATGGCGCTAATCCTTTTTCTTCCCCTCGTCGGGTTGGTTCATCCAATCGGTGAATTGATCCCAATCGATCCAGGTCTTCTTCTTTCGACGTAGCTTTTGCCAAAAGCGTCGTCGCTCTGGCGTCGGCAGGGGCTGGAGATTCTCCAAGAAGGCCAGGGCGACCGAGCGCCAGCTATAGCCCTCGGCATAAGACCGGCAGGTGGTGCGGTCGAGCTCTAAACACGCTTGCGCCCCCGCTGCGAGGTCGCCGCCAATTGGCGTAATTGTGCCTGCGTCTGAGCCGGGGATGACATCCTTCGGCCCCGTCGCCTCATACGCCGCAACCGGCGTTCCAGAAGCCATGGCTTCAAGCACCACCAAACCAAATGTGTCGGTGAGACTTGGGAAGACGAACACGTCGGCACTGGCATAATAATTCGCCAAATCCTCGCCAAAACGAGCGCCGAGAAAATGCACGTCCGGATATTTCTTCTTCAAAGACTCCAGCGCCGGACCATCGCCAACCACGACCTTTGTTCCCGGCAGATCAAGCTCGACGAAGGCTTCAATATTCTTCTCGACCGCGACGCGGCCAACATTCAAGAAAATCGGTCGGGGAAGACCTGCGAACAGGTCAGTCTCTGCCCCTTCTTCTATGCGGCGGTCTGGATGGAAGAGTTCGGTGTCTACGCCGCGGGTCCAGGCGACGAGATTAATGAAACGCTTGGCCGCAAGTTCCTCGACCATGCTTGGCGTCGGCACCATGACTTTGCCGGAATATTTGTGAAACCATCGGACGAAACTATAGCCCGCTGCGGTGGGTACGGGCATCCGCGCGGAGACATATTCTGGAAACCGCGTGTGATAGGCCGTCGAAAAAGGGTGTTTGATCTTCAAACACATCTTGCGCCCGGCCATGCCCAGCGTGCCCTCGGTGACGATATGGATCGCATCGGGTTCGAATTCTTCAAACCGCTCTTTGATTTTGCGTTCGGCGAACAAAGCCAGTTTGATTTCGGGATAGGTCGGCAGCGGCATTGTGTTAAAACCATCGCCGGGATGGATCACATCAAACTCATGCCCTTCGGCTTCGAGCTCCGCGATCACGCGCTGCATCGTGCGGACAACGCCGTTCACCTGTGGTTCCCAGGCGTCTGTCACGATCATGATGCGCATACGCGGCTCCTCATCGCCTCACTCTGCGAGTGTCAAAGCGTTTTAGGGATGAGGATGACAGGCGTAAAGCAAATCGATCATTGAAACTGCGGTTGTGCTGCGATCAATTGCTTGCGCATCGAACAAACTCAAACCGACGCGCTTGGCTGCCATCAATCAACGAAATTTCGGCGCCGAGGCCATTTCCTGTGGCGAAGTATTTTATGCGTTGAGGGTAATCGTGTTCGGCATTTTCAAACGTAATCAGGGCCTGATCCCATTCTGTTCGGACGAACGAGCTTGGCCCGATGCCTTTGGGGTATGCGTTGAAGGTCTGTATTAAAGTGTCATTGGGAAACAGATCAATGCGCATCTGTTCGAAGAAAACGACCGCGCCGTTTGCATCATAGCTCAAGGCATAACCAAAGAGATATGACCCTTCGTCCGTTGACCAAACTTCGCGATAATCGCTGGACTCGCTCGTCCAACACCCTGACATCCAAGTTAGATACGGATTGAGTGGCGGTGTCGCACTTGCGCTTGGTGCGATGCCGCAAAGGAGAGTCAGGCTTAAAATATAATTCTTCATGATTTCACCACTGTGCATCCAAGCCCCGGTTCAAACCGTGCTTGGTTTCTGATCAATCCCCCGAGAACGCTGGCCGTCACTGTTTTGCTTTGAGTTGTAGCTCCATTTTTAGTGACCTGGCTGGATGAGACACTGAACGAGACCGCGCTAATATCTTCGGTAAAGTCCCCCAAACAGCTATCAAGGTCGCGCTCAGCGACGAACTGGCAAGAGCAGACTTGCTTGGCGCCATAGGCGGTTGCGATTTGGGCAGTGGCGACTTGTTTCTGGAGCCAAAATTGCCAGACGCCGCCCCCAATCATGACAAGAACCAATAGCGCGACGAGAAGAGCTTTGACGGATTTCATGTCCTGCCTCTAGACTTGTCTGAAGACTATGGGAGGTGCGGGTGCGGCTCAAGGTGATATCGGGTTCAATCATATCCGCCATGGCGATGAGCCTCGTGCTATTGGTGACTCCCGCCGTCTATGCACAGTCTCAAATCGATCTCAAGAGCGACTTGGCCGAGTGCAAATCCTTGGCCACGATTGGCGGGTTGCCGATCGATTGCGATGAAGCCTTCCAAGGTGCTGATCTCTATCCCCTCCAACCGCACCCAGAAAATGTCGCTTGGCCAACCGAAGCCTGGGAGACTGGCACTATGCCGGTGGACACCGCGCCCATTATTGATGAGCTTATTGCCGCCGCCATGGCGGGCGAGAAGACCGATATTATGGGCGAAACCCGCGCCATCGTGATCATCCATCGCGGACGCTTAGTGGCTGAAGCCTATCGCGATGGCTTTGGCCCTACGACGAAACAAGTCTCTTGGTCGATGGCAAAATCAATCACGCAAGCGCTGGTCGGACGTGCCGTGCAATTGGGGCTAATCGAGGACATAGATGCGCCCATGCCGACCTCGTTCGCGGCCGATGATCCGCGTGCTGCGATCACCTGGCG
>JABSQA010000119.1 GCA_013213825.1 Henriciella sp. | reverse complement strand
CAGCCGCTGTCGGCTTTGGTTGAATCGGGCGATTTTCGTGAAGACTTATATTACCGAATGAATGTGGTGCGCATTGAAATGCCGCCGCTGCGCCGCCGCAAAGAAGACATTCCAGAACTGGTAAAGGCCTTCCTCATTCGCGCGGAGGGCCGAGGATTGGCGCAGAAACAGGTCGCCCAACCGGCCATGGATTTGATGACGGCTTATGATTGGCCCGGCAATGTGCGCGAGTTGGAGAATTTGATCTTCCGTTTGGCCGCGCTCAGCCCGGACGCGACCATTTCTCAGCGAGATATCGAACGCGAATTGCGGGCCGAGTCCTTAAAGGAGCTCAGCCCTGAAGCCTCGCTTGAGAGCGAGATTGAAACGCTCCTTCATCGCTATGTCATGGCGGATCTATTGAAGGGCGGTGAGGGCGAAGAAAAGATCTATCAATCCGTCCTCGAACAGGTGGAGCGCCCGCTGATAAAACTCGCGCTCAGTGTCACTTCGGGCAACAAGCTTCGAACGGCGGCGCTGTTAGGCGTCAATCGCAACACATTACGAGCGCGTATGACTGTGCTGGGAATGACAGAAGACTGATTGACGCAAAGTCGAACTGTTGCTCTAAATCATCAGTGTTGCTGATTAGCGACAGTGTTGATTAGAGGCCCAACATTGGCATCAGGCGTATTGGCTACTCTTCGCAGGAATGGCGGACTTTGGTTCCAAGGTCTGTTTGTTTTGGCTGGCGTGATCAGCGCCGGGGCGACGATTATTGCTTTGGGTCGAAGCAGTCCCACAGATGACATTCCTGAAGGGTTGCTGACCTTATTGGCCACAAACCTCGTCATCCTGTTCGCCTTGGCTTGGATGATTGTTTCGCGCTATCGCGCCATTCGCAGAAATCCAGACCTGGCCAGTGGAGGGCGACTGACCCGACGGTTCATGGTCTTGTTCGGCACGGTGGCGATGATCCCAGCCATCATCGTGTCCTTATTCCTCTGGCTCACAATAAGTCGCGGCATTGATACTTGGCTGGGCGACACAGTTCTCACACTTGTGGATGAATTCGCGACCATTACCGCTGAGAGCGGCGAAGAGTTTGCCTTCCGTTTCGAGGCGGACGCGCTTGCCGTGGCGGATGATGTCGATGCGGCCGCTGAAGGGTTCGAGGCTGATCCAGAGACGTTTGAAACGATTTTAAGCTTGGTTGCGACATATCGAGATTTTTCCGCGGCCTATATCATTGATCGCAATGGCTTCCGAATGGCTGAGGCGCAAATTGTATCGCCCACATTCTCTTACGCGCCCCCGAGTCCGAATGACTTTATCGATGCCGATCGCGGCGAGACGGTTGCCGTCCTGCGTCAACAAGCGGGCTATACGTTCGCGCTGAGAAAGCTGTCCAATTTCAATGAGAGCTATCTCTTCCTCATTCGTCCGATCAATCCAGAATTGTTCACGCGCCTCGACCGCGCACGCGCGGCGCAGCAACAATATCAATTGGCGCAAGAGCGAAGCATGGAAATTCAGACGCTCTTCGTCGTCGCCTATTTGCAAATTGTGGCGCTTGTGCTCTTGCTGTCGGTACGATTGGCGCAAGAGATCGCGGATCGTATTTCGCGGCCGATCAGTCGCCTCGCCGTCGCGGCCCTCGAGGTTAGTGAAGGACGCCGCGGTGTCGAAGTGCCCTTGCCTGAACCAGAAGACGAAGTGCGCGTCCTCTCGAATTCGTTCAACCAGATGACACGTCAATTGGATGAGCGGCGCGATGATCTGGTCTCAGCACGGGAAGAAGCGGAACAACGTCGACGGTTTCTCGAAACCCTCCTGGTCGAGCTGAGCTCTGGCGTTATTCGGCTTGATGCCGATGGTATCGTGACCATTGCCAACCGATCCGCAGAAAATTTGCTAAATTTGGGTCAATTGGAAGGACGCCCGCTCTCCGAAGTCAGTCCGGATCTATGGGTGCAAGTCCAACAAGCACAAGCGCAGCGCAGTCAAGATGACACGTTCATCAATCTGATGACCGAAGACGGCTTGCGTCATGTTCGGCTGAAAGTCACTCCAGACTCTGTCGAGGGGTTTGTGATTACGCTGGACGACGCAACCCGCTTGATTTCGGCGCAGCGCCAATTGGCTTGGCGCGATGTCGCCCGACGAATTGCACACGAAATCCGCAATCCGCTGACACCGATTCAGCTCTCCACGGAGCGTATCCGCCGGCGCTATGGCGACCAGATCAGTGACGAGGATGGGGTGTTCGAGCGCTGTATCAATACGATTTTGCGACAAGTCTCAGACATAGGTCGTATGGTGCAAGAATTCTCAGACTTTGCCCGGATGCCAAAGCCAACGCCAAGTCGGTTTGATCTCGCCGCATTGATCACGGACGTGGTTTTCGCGCAGCGCGTGGTGAATCCAGACTTTAAGTTCAGCCTCAGTCTCCCGCAGGGCGGATTGTCCATGCTCGGCGATGAGAGATTGCTTGGTCAGGCCTTCACAAATATCGTTAAAAACGCCGCGGAAGCGCTCTCATCCCGTCCAGAATCGACCGAGACGCAAGGCCAGATTTCGGTTTCTGTCGTCCCCGGTGAAGATGATGGATTAATCGTCATCCTGATCGAGGATAATGGACCGGGCTTCCCGCAGGATGCACGCGAACAATTGCTCGAGCCTTATGTTACCGCCCGCGAAGGCGGAACTGGCCTGGGTCTTGCGATCGTCAATCGCGTTATCATGGACCATGGTGGCAGCGTGCAATTACTCGAACCAGATCACGGGGTCCGGGGGGCAATCGTGAAAATCGTTTTGCCGTTGAGTTTGGCAACAGACTCCAACGCAAAGGACCAGCCTTTGGAGCTAGCTAATGAGCACTGATATTCTTGTCGTAGACGACGAACCAGATATCCGCGAACTGATCGCCGGCGTCTTGGAAGATGATGGCCATGGGGTTCGCACAGCCGCCACGGCGGAATCGGCAATCGAAGAAGTCCGATCCCGTACACCGAGCTTGGTGGTCTTGGACGTCTGGTTGCAGGGCAGCGACATGGACGGTCTGTCCGTGCTCAAATATCTTAAAGCGATCGACCCGCTCTTGCCGGTGATTGTGATTAGCGGCCATGGCAATGTCGAAACCGCTGTCGCTGCAATACGGCGCGGCGCATATGATTTCATTGAGAAGCCGTTCAAGGCTGACCGATTGCTCCACTTGGTGTCACGAGCGATTGAATCAGCGAAACTGAAGCGCGAAAATGAAACGCTACGCACGCATAATTTCTCAGTCTCAGAATGGATTGGTGATAGCGGCGCCGCGCAAGCCTTGCGAGCACATATTGAAAAAGTCGCGCCGACCAATTCGCGCGTGCTCGTCTCTGGCGAAGCAGGTGTTGGAAAAGAGCTTTGCGCCAAACTCATCCACGATCACTCTCGCCGTGCCGGTGGGCCGTTTGTCGCGGTGAATGCTGCCAATATCGCGCCAGAGAAAATGGAACGCGAACTGTTCGGCGAAGAAGATTCGTCTGGCATGCCGGTTAAGATTGGTGTGTTTGAACAAGCCCATGGCGGTACGCTTCTGCTCGACGAAGTTGGCGACATGCCGCTCGGAACACAAAGCAAGATTTTACGGGTTTTGACCGAACAGCGTTTCCAGCGTGTGGGTGGGGGGTCTGATGTTAAAGTGGATGTCCGTGTGATGTCGTCTTCGACGCGCGACCTTGAAAAAGCGATCGAGGCGGCGGCCTTCCGAAAGGATCTATATTATCGATTGAATGTGGTGCCATTGTCAGTGCCATCCTTGGCGGAACGTCGGGATGATATTCCGGATCTGGTCGAATATTTCAGTGCGCGAATTGCGGATTCATCGGGTCTGACCCCACGCGTGTTCAGCAAGGAGGCGATTGCCGTCCTGCAATCCATGAATTGGCCCGGAAATGTTCGCCAATTGCGTAATGTCGTTGAGCGCGTGCTCATCCTATCGCGCGACAGCAGCGAGCAAACGGTGAGCGTTGAAGAGCTGCCTCTAGACCGTAGCAGTGACGAAACCGGCGATGCCATGGGCGTTTCAGCTGATTTTGTCGGTCTGTCCTTGCGCGATGCGCGCGAGCAGTTCGAGCGGGATTATTTGACCCTTCAAATCACCCGGTTTGACGGCAATATTTCGCGTACAGCTGAGTTTATTGGAATGGAACGCTCCGCTCTACACCGAAAATTAAAGGCCCTTGGGGTAAACGCATCTGCGAGTCGTACGGATAATCGTTAGATGCGTGTGATTATTTGTGGAGCTGGCCGCGTAGGGCAGGGCATTGCTCGGCGTTTGGCGCACGAGCACCACGACATCATCATGATTGATGAAAACCATGATCTGATCGAGCAGGTTCAGATCGATTTTGACGTGCGCGGCGTTGTCGGTCATGCCGGGCATCCGGATGTGTTGCGCGCTGCCGGTGCGGATGCGACCGATATGTTGATCGCCGTCACGCACTTTGATGAGATCAACATGGTGATCTGCCAAGTCGCCGATACGCTCTTCTCTGTGCCGACAAAAATCGCGCGGGTCCGAGCTCAAGCCTATCTTGATCCTCGCAATGCCGAGCTGTTTTCAAAATCGGCATTACCGATTGATTTGATCATCTCACCTGAAATTGAAGTCGGGGAAGCGATCTTGCGCCGCATTCGCGCACCTAGCGCGACGACTAGCATCTCGTTTCACGATGGCGAATTGCAGATTCTCGGCATGAAGGTCCGTGATGACAGCCCGCTTTTGGAGACATCACTGGATCAGATCTCCGGCATTTTCCCGGATTTAGGGGCACGTGTGGTTGGTATTACGCGCGGCAATAGCATCTTTGCGCCGCGTGGAAATGACCAGCTTCAACCGGGCGACATGGCCTATGTTGCGGTCACACGACGCTCGACCCCGCGCCTCAACAAATTGTTCAGCCGTGATGTCGAAGACCATAAGCGAGTGGTCATCATCGGGGGCGGCAATGTCGGCACCTATGTCGCCAGTCAGCTGGAGCGAGACGGCCGGGTGCGGGTCCGTATTGTCGAATCTGATGCTGCGAAAGCCGATTTGGCGGTCTCTTCGCTAAAACAAACGATCGTCATTCACGGGGATGGTTTGGCCCGCGACGTGTTGGAAGAAGCAGGCGCCGACCAAGCCGATATCGTGATTGCAGTAACGAATGACGACAAAACCAATATGCTAATCGGAAAGCTTGCCAAGCAATTGGGGGCGAAGAAAACGCATGCCTTGGTCAATGATTACGAATTGATCGCGATCTCTCAGGATTTAGATATTGATGCAGTTCTTGATCCACGTGCTTTAAGTGTTTCCAAAATTCTGACCAAGCTGCGACGAGGGCGTATTCTCTCGGTTCAATCACTTCAGGATGGCGCGGCCGAAATCGCAGAGGGCGTAACGCTCGATTCCTCGCCACTGCTTGGCAAACCCGTCGACTATGCAAATCTTCCAGATGGGGTGACCGCCGCCGCGATTATTCGCGATGATGAAGTCCTATTCCCGGATGCTCGAACCCTGGTCGAAACCGATGACCGGTTGCTCCTCTTCTACGAAAACAGCGCTACCCGCAAAGTCGAACAATTCTTCAGGGTCAGTGCGGACTTCTTCTAAGCGGGAGTGATCGATTGAACCATCTCGCTGTCGTTCGGGTTTTCTCCTTTATTATTCTTGGCTTCGCCACGTTGCTTGGTGTCTGTTTTCTAGTCGCCGTCGCGACGGGTGAAACGGAGCAATTAGCGGTGTTTGCCGGGACCGCCGTCAGTCTCGGCGCGCTTGCTTCGACGGTCATTTTGTTGACGGATAAACCGCAAAAACGCGCGCAAGCGCGGGATGGGCTGGCGGTCGCCTTATTGTTTTGGACCGTCGGAGGGATCATCGCTGCCATTCCCTTTGTCGATTATATCGGAACGCCAGATTTCCTGGCGGCGGTCTATGAGAGCATGTCCAATCTGACGACGACTGGTCATAGCCGGATCGATCCGATCGAAAATCCGATGCCGACCAGTATCTTTGTTTGGCGGGCCATGCTGCATTTGATCGGTGCGACAGCGAGTATCGCGATCGCGGCGAGCGTCTTTTCTGGAATGAACCTCGGCGGGCCAGGGGTTCATCGCAATCGGTTTTTCAGCGAACCAGACACGAGCTTCTTTGACCCAATTCTACGCATCATTCGGGTGAGCGGCGCTCTGGTGATTAGTTCAGCTGTGGTGCTCTCAGCCATTCTTCTCGCACTGGGCTTGGCGCCACGCGATGCCCTCGCGGGGGCCGTCAGCGCCGTCACCACGGGCTTAGTCGATCCTGTTTCGTATGATGTCGCGCCGCAAGCGGGTCCGATCCATGCCTTCGTGTTGTGGCTGGGCTTGGTGATGGGCACGCTCGGATTGATCGCGGTTGATGGTGCCGGGCAGGGACGGCTGCGAGCGGTTCCCGTGGATCCTGAAACCCTAGCCTGGATTGGATCCCTAATCTTAATCACGTCGCTGGCCTTTTTTGCGGGCTTGCCTCTGATCGAAAGCCTTGGTTGGGCGACCTCATCACTTGCGACGAGTGGAATGGCCCTTTCGGATCCGCAGCAATTTGCACGCTTGCCGATTGTCTTGGTTCTGTTTCCAGTCTTGATCGGCGGATCGGCTTTATCCGCCGCTGGCGGATTCAAGCTCGCGCGTTTGATCGTTTTGAGTCGCCGCGTGGCGCTGGAATTCGTCCAGTTGGGCTATCGCGGCAGCATCAAGAATTTCAGTTTTCGCCGCCGCCGCCAATCCGACCGCACAGTGATGCGCGTTTGGGTCTACTTGGTCGGCTATATTGTCGCCTGTACCGTCGGAACCCTATTGCTCAGCGCAACCGGTTTGTCATTTGATGATGCGATCCGCGCTGGGATTGGCAGTCTTTCAAATGCAGGGCACATTCTTGCTGGGATGAATGCTGAACTGACTGGGATTGCCCAAATTTGTGTAATCCTCGGCATGATTCTTGGGCGTTTGGAGGTGATTGCGCTTCTTCCGGCATTGAATCCTTCATTTTGGCAAAGATAACGCCCCGATCGCTTGCCATTTGCCTGCAATCGTTATAGCCGCTGCAGTATAAGAGAAGGACAGGGAAAACATGTCTTCAGATAAAAAGCAGAACCTCCAGGACACATTTTTAAACGCAGTCCGTAAATCGAAAACACCTTTGACGATATTCCTCGTGAATGGTGTGAAATTACAAGGCGTTGTCACTTGGTTTGATAACTTTTGTGTGTTGTTGCGTGGCGACGGTCGCCCTCCGCAACTGGTTTATAAGCATGCAATTTCGACCATCGCACCAGGCGCACACGTGCAACTGTTCGACGAAGACGATAGCTAGGTCAGTTGACGCAAACACCCATTGAGTTGGAACAAAAGCCTGAAAAGGCTGGTATTATCATTCCATGGACTCTGATATCGGAGCGGCCGAGTGAGGTGCGCCTCGCAGAGTCGGCCGGGTTGGTGGAAGCCCTTGGCTGCGAGCTGGAGTTCATTCGGCCGGAAAATGTCCGTAAGCCGACGCCGGGCTATTTGCTCTCTGGCGGTTTGTTGGATCGGCTTGAAGCCGATGTGAAAGGGCATGACTGCTCCATCGTGATTATCGATGCAGCGCTGACGCCTATTCAGCAGCGCAATCTGGAAAACCGGCTGGGCGTGAAAGTCATCGACCGAACCGGTCTCATTCTTGAGATTTTTGGTCTGCGCGCCAGGACGAAAGAAGGTCGCTTACAGGTCGAGCTTGCGCGCTTGCTTTATGAGCGCTCGCGCCTGGTGCGGACATGGACGCACTTGGAAAGACAACGCGGTGGCCGTGGCTTCCTGGGCGGACCGGGTGAAACGCAGCTTGAGGCGGACAAGCGGATGATCGACCGCGCCGTCGGGCGCCTACGTCGAGACTTAGCAGATGTTCAGAGAACCCGCCGCGTTCAACGCGCGGGGCGGCGTCGCCGCGAAACACCCATTCTCGCTTTGGTCGGGTATACCAATGCCGGAAAGTCGACCTTGTTCAATCGGCTAACCGGCGCGGACGTGATGGCTAAGGACATGCCATTTGCGACATTGGACACGACCATTCGCAAACTTGAACTGCCCAATCTTGGCGATGCCAGCCTGATCGATACGGTTGGATTCATTTCTGACCTGCCGACCCATTTGGTGGACAGCTTCCGGGCGACTTTGGAAGAGGCGTTGGAGGCGGATCTTCTCGTGCACGTTCGAGATCGATCCAGCGATGCGGATGAGGAGCAAAAACAGGGCGTGATGAAAGTTCTGTTCCAATTGTCCGATCTTGCCGGAGTTGATCTACCGCCAATAATTGAGGTTTGGAACAAGATTGACTTGGTTTCGTCGGAAGTGCGAGAGGGGCTTGAGGCCGAACGTGCCCGCCTGGCGGACGACATCATCGCGATGCCGGTTTCGTCCATTACGGGCGAAGGGATTGATTTCCTTCTCGCGCAGATTGAAGGCGTACTCGATCAAGGTCGAGCTCGAATTTGTGCGCGATTGACCAGCAAAGATGGCGCCTTGCGGGCGTGGCTGCACGAAAATACACAGGTTGAGAGCGAGACATTCGATGACATCGGCAATGCCGAACTCCATAGCAGTGGCACGCGGGTCGAGGTTGGCCGCCTGGCGACGAAATTCCCGCATGCTGCGGATCAATTCAGTCGGATAGAGGATGTCCAATGAGCAAAGATATTCTGTTCCTGCTCGCACCTGGTTTCGAGGACAATGACCGCCGAGAATTCTGCCCTGAATGTGCGGAACTGTGGGGCGTGTTGAGCTATTTCCCGGCGATCAAGGAGGCCTTGGATATTCAATATGTGGATATCGAACATCCTCGCGCCCCGATTTGCGACTTTCTCGGAGACGGGAAGTGGAATGCGCCCACTTTGATTTTGGCAGATGGCGTTGAGACGTCTAACCTGTCTGGCGTTCGCGTGGATCGGGGGAAGTCTCATCTCGGCAGTGCCCGTGATATCGCAAAATATTTTGCGCAAAAGTACGGGACACCGATGCCGCGAGGCAGTCGGTAAGTTTTGTTCGGTTAAGCGCCATCCACACCTTGTAACTCTTGGCGAATGGACAAATATGTCAGCGTCTGCCAGTTCTTGGCCAAATTTATTCCGCTTGAAGGTAGTTTTATGTTCGATCCACGCCCGACTGATGTGAATCTGGTCCCCACTGTTATTGAGCAAACCAGCCGCGGTGAGCGTGCGTTCGATATCTTTTCTCGTCTGTTAAAAGAACGGTTGATCTTTATCACCGGTCCGATCGATGACACCACGGCTTCACTGGTCTGTGCTCAACTTCTGTTTTTGGAATCAGAGAACCCAAAAAAGGATGTCGGGATCTACATTAACAGCCCAGGTGGCTACGTAACCGCGGGCCTGGCGATTTACGACACAATGCAATACATCCGCTGCCCGATTTCGACACTCTGTATCGGACAAGCCGCAAGTATGGGCTCATTGCTCCTGGCGGCGGGCGATAAAGGCAGCCGGATCGCGCTTCCAAACTCGCGCGTCATGGTTCATCAACCATCTGGCGGATATCGCGGCGTTGCCACGGATATTGAGCGCCATGCCGAGGAAATCCTCGACTTGAAGCGTCGTTTGAACGAAATTTACGTGAAGCATACTGGGCAAGATTATGAAACGATTGAGAAAAAACTCGATCGTGACACGTTCATGACAGCTGATGAAGCGAAAGATTTTGGGATTGTCGACACGGTCTATGAGCGTCGTGCCGATCCTAGTGAAGATTAATAGGCACTCATCCTGCATTGATAATGAGAGCTAAGGCTTGCGCCTGCCCGTCAGGGTTATAGAGTTACGAGTAGAGTCTGGGATTCGGTCCCAGTAAATCGCATGTTAATCCATGCGTGTCATAGAGGTTGCCCATGGCAAAGCAAAACGGTTCTGGCGGCGATTCAAAGAATACGCTCTATTGCTCTTTCTGCGGAAAGAGCCAGCACGAAGTGAAAAAGCTCATTGCGGGGCCCACCGTCTTCATCTGTGATGAATGCGTTGAACTCTGCATGGACATTATTCGCGAGGAAAACAAAGCCTCCGGCTTTAAAGCGAAAGAGGGCGTCC
>JABSQA010000118.1 GCA_013213825.1 Henriciella sp. | reverse complement strand
TCGCGACTCGCGACAGCTTCACATTCGTTCATGATAGCGCTCCTGTCAACCCCGCTTCGGGTGTAGGCGATGATTTTGTCAAAGACCAGGGTGAAAGGGAGTGAGGGGGGTGTGGTTGCTGTGATCGGTCAGAGCGGAATAGGCGTCGCTGACCTACGTGATGCGATTGATTTAGGGGCTAAAGAAAAAAATGGCGCTTCGGGGAGGATTCGAACCCCCGACCCCTTGGTTCGTAGCCAAGTACTCTATCCAACTGAGCTACCGAAGCGCGGAAGCGGGACACATACTCTCGGGTCCGCGCGAAAGCAACACCTGATATCAGGAAATTACTGTGCTTCATGCACACCGCGGGCAATGGCCCGGGCCAGCGTGTTGGCGGCGAGCTCGCCGAGGCGGGTTAAATTGAGCGGGCTGGGCTCTGGCAAAGGCTGTTTGGCGGTTGAGAGGACGAAGACGACATCGCCGTCAAAGGGCGCAAAAACAGGGCGGATGGCGCGGGACATGCCGGCCAGCGCCATGTTTGCGACTCGCTTGGCTTGGCCCGGCGTGAGCGCGACATCGGTCGCGATACAGGCAATGGTCGTATTCTCACCTGGCTGCGGATTTTGCTTCGCGGCGCCCCAATCTTCGGCATCGGCGCGATAGCTGGCCGGTGGACGGGCGCCACCAAACTCGTGATCGATCTCGAACGGCCAGGCCCAGAACGCGTCCGTGCCCGGCATATAGACCGAACCGAAGCTGTTCACTGCGACCAAGGCGCCAACCGACATGCCATCATCCGTGACGATGGAGGCGGAGCCGAGCCCGCCGGCGTGTCGTCCAGCACGGGCGCCATATCCAGCGCCAGCCGCGCCAAGCTGAAAGGTGCCGTCGGTGGCGGCGGCCAATGCGGATTGTCCTAAAGCGCGATAGGGCGGTGTCTCCCCCCAAGACTTATCGCCGCCATTGGCGAGATCGTAGAGAATGGCGCCCGGCACGATTGGCGTTTTCGGCACATCAGGGCGATCGCCCATAGCAAACCCTTGGCCACGTGCGCCGAGTGCTGCGGCAACGCCATCAGCGGCGGCCAGGCCATAAGCGCTCCCTCCGGACAGGGTGATGGCATTGACCTGCTCGACCAGTTTATCTGCGTCCAATAAGTCGGTTTCGCGCGTCCCAGGCCCCCCGCCAGCGACCGCAACGGCGCCCACGCAAGGCGGATCGCAGACAATCACTGAACTGCCTGTCTTTACAGCAGCGTCATGCGCATTTCCGACCTGAATTCCGTCAATATCGGTGATCAGATTATTTTTACCGGGTGCGGACATTGAAAGGCCTTTCCTGTCACTGGCATCCGCTCTACGGTGCCGCGGAGAATTCGCCAAGTCGGAGCTGTACTGAATGTCAGTCAAATCTATGTTGCTCGCGGGTATGTCGGCCGTGATGCTGGTCGCCTGCCAACCCCAAGAAGATCCTCAAATCGTTGAAACACCCCCACCTCCGCAGGCGGAAGAGGGACAAGCGGAATGGACGAAAGGGGCCATGGTGGCGGCCGCGGATGCGCGGGCCGTGGAGGCGGGTCTCGACGTCTTGCGCAATGGCGGGCACGCAGTGGATGCAGCGATTGCGGTGCACACAGTGCTGGGCTTGGTTGAGCCGCAATCATCTGGCATTGGAGGCGGCGCCTTCATGGTCGTCTATGACCGCGCTACCGGCGACACGACCGTGTTCGACGGGCGCGAAACGGCCCCGTCTGCCATCGACGAGAACCTTTTCATCGAAGATGGCGAAGTGCTGGGCTTTCTAGACGCATGGCAGTCCGGCAAGTCGGCTGGCGTGCCGGGCGCGATCGCCCTTTATAAATCCGCACATGACGCTTATGGGCGGATGGATTGGGCGAGCAATTTCGACGCCGCCATTACACTCGCTGAGACGGGATTTGAAGTGAGCCCACGGCTCGCCAGCGTATTGGCCAATGACCGACTGCGCCAGTTCACGCGCCTGGATGAGCATCCGGTCAGTGCGGCCTATTTCTATCCGGAAGGTGTGCCGCTCGCAGAGGGCTTTGTGCGCGACAATCCAGATTATGCAGAAACCCTGCGCCGCGTGGCGACCGAAGGCATTGAGGCATTCTATACCGGCGCCATTCCAGAGGCGATTGTGGCAACGCTCGCCGAAGAGCCGCGTCCTGGAGCATTGAGCGTCGAGGACATTGAATCCTATGAAGTCAAAGTGCGCCCACCGCTCTGCGGAGAATGGCGCGAATATCGTATCTGTTCAGCGCCGCCGCCAAGCTCTGGCGGGATCACGCAGAATGCGATTGCAGGGCTGTATGACCGTTTGCTGCCTGAGGATGCGAATGATCCTGCCATACTGATACGCGCCTTTGTGGATGCGCAGCGCCTCGCCTATGCCGATCGCGATCACTATGTTGGCGATGCTGATTTTGTGCAGGTGCCGAGCGCAGATTTGATCAATCCGACTTATCTTGATGTGCGGGCGACCGAAGTGTTTGAGCCAGACGCTGTGCCAACACCGGGTGATCCAGGTGTCGCCCTCGGTGGCAATCCGATGGTCGGCATGTGGGGCCAAGACCCGACCGAAGATGCGCCTGGGACAACCCATTTCTCGATCATGGACCAAGACGGAAACGTCGTCTCGATGACCGCTACGATTGAAGCGGCATTCGGCAATTCGCGCATGGTCAATGGCTTCTTGCTGAACAATGAATTGACCGATTTTGCGCGCCAGCCGCGTAAATCCAACTTGCCGGTGGCGAATGCACCTGGTCCGAGAAAACGGCCACGTAGCTCCATGTCGCCGACGATTATTTTTGACGCCGATGGCGAAGTGAAAATGGTCACTGGGTCGCCAGGTGGCAATTCAATTGTCGCCTATACGGCCAAGACGATCATTGGCGTTCTTGCCTGGGGCTATAGCCCGCAAGAGGCCGTCGCCTTGCCAAACGTGATTGCGCGCGGCGAAACGGTTGGCGTTGAGGTCGACCGCGACGGAGGTCAAGAAGTCGCCGATGAATTGAAGGCGCTGGGATATAATGTTCAAGAACGCCGCGGTGAGAATAGCGGTTTGCACGTGATTCTGGTCACCGAAGATGGCCTCGAAGGCGGCGCGGATCCACGGCGCGAAGGTGTCGCGACAGCGCTGGAATAGAGTAGAAATACCGACGGCCTGAAGCCGTCATACAAACGACAGAAGTTGGGAAATTAAATGATGATGTTGTTCAGAATGATTGCGGTCATGAGTCTGGCGGCGAGCCTGGTCTTCGGGGCGTCCGCTCAAGCTTATCCGGACACGACTTACAATCCGGATGCGCCGACTCTGGTAGACACGGTTGGCCACGATCATGGCGAGCAGATCACGACCTCTGCTGATCTCGATGTGTTTCTGCAGGCTTTGGCGGCCTACGCACCTGACCGTATGGAAATCGTCAAATATGCAGAGTCCTGGCAAGGCAATGATCTGACCTATTCCATCATTTCTTCGCCTGAGAACATGGCGCGGTTGGATGCGATAAAGTCTGATCTTGGTCGCCTCGGGCGGGGCGAGACTCTGTCGGATGCCGAGATCGCTGATCTGCCAGCTGTGGTGTGGCTTGGATATGGCGTTCATGGCGATGAAGTGACCCCGTCAGACAGCGCGATTTTTATCGCCTACCATTTGATTGCGGCGCAGAATGATGAACTCGTTGAGACCATTTTGGACAATACGATTGTCGTCATCGACGCCAATCTGAACCCGGATGGACGCGAGCGGTTCATTCACAGTTTCAGATCTGCTCTTGGCATGGTGCCTATGGCGGATCGCTATGCCGCGGAACATGACCAACCTTGGCCACGCGGACGTTTTAATCACTATGTGTTCGACATGAACCGTGACTGGTTCGCGCTGACCCAGCCTGAGACAAAAGGGCGAATTGCGGCACTGCTCGATTGGCACCCGGTCGTTTATGTCGACAGCCATGAAATGGGGGGAGATCAGACCTATTACTTCCCGCCTGCCGCGCATCCGTTCAATCCCAACATCACGGACACACAGCGCAGCCGCCAGTATCAGCTCGGCCAGAACATGGCCCGGTGGTTCGATCGCTTTGGCGCCGCCTATTTTACGCGTGAGATCTTTGACGCATTCTATCCAGGCTATGGCGACATGTGGCCGACCTTGAACGGATCGATTGCAATGACGTTTGAGCAAGGGTCACCGCGTGGCCTGATCTATGGTCGCAGCGACGGCACTTTGCTGACCTATAATGAAGGGGTGCGGAACAACGTTATTTCTTCGCTTGCGACCGTGGAAACTGTGGCGCGAGATAAGGACTCATTTCTGAGAGATTACGGCGCGTTTCGACGCTCAGCGATTGACGAAGCCGCGGGTTCTGATGAGCGCTATGTCGTCATGGATCTCGCGGATGCGCGCTATGAAGCAGAGTCGCTGGCGCGCCGTCTGGTCAGCCAAGGCATCGCTGTGCAGCGGGTTCCGGCAGGCAGCACACAGTGTCGGAATAGTTATGCGGCGGGCGCTCTCATCGTCGATAAGGCACAGCCGACAGGGCGTTTGATCAATACACTTCTCAGCCCATCAACGCCGCTGCCATCAGACTTTGTGGCCGAACAGGAAAGTCGGCGCGATCGCGGCTTGAACCATGAACTCTATGATACGACCGCCTGGTCCATGCCGCTCATGGATGGGGTCAGTTTTAAAGAATGTCGCCGCGTCGATCTGGATGACGCTGTGGCCATCGCCGCGACCGATCCGATTCCATCTTCAACCTCCGGCACGGGGCGCTATGGCTATGCTGTGCCGTGGACGGATGGCGGGCAAGCGCGTTTGGTGATTGCGGCGCTGGATGCCGGACTGTCTGGCAAAACCACGGACACCGCTTTCGTGCAGGGTGGACGGACCTTCCCATCCGGGAGCGTGGTCTTCCCGGTTGCGGGCAATCCTGAAACTCTGGGTGCAGATCTGACCCGGATGGCAACGGAAATTGGCGCCGAGCTTGTGCCCATGGCGAATAGCTGGGTGGAAGAGGGGCCGAATTTTGGCAGCTCATCTTTTGCCGCGATGAAAATGCCTAAAGTGGCGATGGCCTGGGATATGGGAACGAGCCCAACCTCAGCGGGCAATACGCGATTTGTTCTAGAACAAGAGCTTGGTATTCCCGTCGCCCCCATTCGTGTTTCGACGCTCGGCCGAGCCGACCTGTCCATCTATGATGTGGTCATCATTCCGGACACATTTGGCGGCGTCGTCGCACAGTCTCGCAGTGCGGATCAGTTAAAATCCTTTGTTCGTGATGGCGGCGTATTGATCGCTCTGGCGACCGGCGTGACGGAGCTGGCAAGTAAGGATGTCGGCCTACTCTCGACAAAACTAGAATTGGCCACATCAGACGCAGAGTCTGGCGCTGCGGAAGAGGGGCTTCGTGTGCCGGGTGTGAATTTCGGTTCGCTCGAAGACTATGAAGCCAGTATCGAAAGTGATCGGGCGCGTCCTGAGGATATTCCAGGCGTGTTGGCACGCGCCGTTGCGAATCCAGACCATTGGCTCGCTGCCGGTTATGATGGCGCCAATGTGATGGTCACGGGGCGCGAGATCTATCGGCCGCTAAATGCGTCTGATGGGGCCAATGTGTTCCGCTTTGCTGGAGCCGACGACTTATTGGTCAGTGGGTATTTGTGGGAAGAGAACCGCCTGCAGCTCGCCTATAAACCCTTTGTCATGGCCGAGCGCCATGGAGATGGCGTGGTCATTGGTTTCACACAAAGCCCGACGACGCGCGATTATTTGAACGGCGTGAAACTATTGGTCGCAAATGCGGTGGTTCTCGGACCAGCGCGAATGGCCCAATAATACTGATGAATTAAAACGGGAGACACTTCATGCTTCGATCTATGACTTCGCTCGCGGCGCTCACGCTGTGCTTGGGTGCCTGCACGACAGCCGTTCTGGCGCAGACCAAACCACAGCCAGAAGAAATTGATGTCGTCGTGATGGAAGCCGAAGAGACCATTGGAGGTCCGGATTACAGTCTCGAGGCGATCTCGCCCGAGCCTGGTGCCGTTCAGGTCGGTCTGGCGGGCAGCGATCCGGCCAATATTGCTCGCTATCTGCTGGCGCGCGGGGCTGGCCCGGCCAGCCTGTCGCCGGGCGGTGAGCATGTGGCGTTTCGTTATAGCGTCACCGGAGTTCCGCAGCTCTGGGTGGTCCGCGCTACAGGCGGCGCGCCGCAGCAACTGACCTTTGGCAACGGCATTACTTTCTTCCGCTGGATGCCGGATGGATCAGGCCTCATCTATGGCGCCGACAATGATGGCAATGAGCAGGAATCCTACAATTATGTTTCTGCCGATGGCGGTGAGGAAAGACTGCTTCTGCCAGCTGTCGAAGGGGGATTCCGCTCCTTTGGCGACATTTCCGCGACCGGGACGGAAGCAGTGTTCGCATCGACGGAACGCAATGGTCTCGACTTTGATATCTACAAGGCCAATCTCGAGACAGCCGAAACTGAAATGCTTTTTGAAGGCAAATTTGGCTTCTTCGCGGGCGCGATCTCGCCAGACGGCCAATATGTCACCGTGACCGAAACGGTTGGCGAGGATTCGGACAATTTATTCCTGCTGGATCTAAGCAATGGTGACATGACAAGCGTCTCCAAACCCGACCCGCGAGCCAATCATGGCGATGGAGGGATAGCATGGCGGCCTGACAGTTCCGGCTTCTATTTTGCCAGCAATATGGACCGGGAATTCGCGGCCATTCACTTCCACGATGTCGCCACCGGGGAAACCTCGTTGGTGATCGAGACCCCGCGGGATGCGGGCGGCCTCGAATTGTGCGGCGCCGAGGGCGGATACCTGGCCTTTACCGAGAATGTGGATGGTTTCCACACGCTGCATGTTCGCAATCTTGCCACGGGCGAAGCGCTCGACACGCCGCGTCTGGCTGAAGGCGTCTATGGTCTTAGTTGCGCGCCGGGCACGGACCGGATGGCCATTCGGGTCAATGGTTGGCGCACGCCGGGCGACATCACCGTTTGGGACATGGCCGCAAATACGATCTCACGCACCTTTAAGTCCAACCTGGCTGGGCTCGACCCGGACCGCTTTATTCGTCCCGAAAGCATTCGCATCACCGCGCAGGACGGCGTGGAATTGCAAGGCCTGCTTTACCTGCCGGATGAGACCTCTCGCCGAGGCGATGGTCTGCCGCCAGTTCTGTTTGACGTCCATGGCGGTCCAACCGGACAGTCGGTGGCCAGTTTCAATGCCGTGATCCAATACCACTTGGATCGCGGGGTCGCCGTGTTCGACCCGAACGTTCGCGGCTCGACCGGCTTCGGGCGGACTTATGTCACGCTCGATGATCAGGAGAAGCGCCGTGATAGTGTCCGCGATCTGATCGATATGGCCAATCAATTGCGGGCCGATGGCCGCGTAGATATGGACCGTGCGGCTGTCAAAGGCGGGTCATATGGCGGCTATATGGTGAACGCCGTCCTGGCGCTCTATCCGGACACGTTCTCCCCTGGGGTCAGCCTGTTTGGGGTCGCCGACTGGGTCACGGCGCTGGAGATTGCGTCGCCCGCTTTGAAAGCCTCTGACCGGATGGAGTATGGTGATATTCGCGAGCAGAAATGGATTGACTATTATACTGAGAACTCACCCATTCGATTGGCCGATCGGATCAAAGTCCCGGTGCTGTACTCGCACGGAGTTCAAGACCCTCGGATCGATATTTATGAGACCGAGATCATGGTCAAAACCCTGCGCGCCAATGGCATCGATACGCCCTATATTCGCATCGAAGACGAGGGCCATGGCTGGCGGAAATTGTCCAATCGCTTGTTCTATTTCCGGGAAGAGGCGGCATTCTTAGAAAAGACGCTCGGCGAATAAAGCCCTAATCTGCTTCGGCAGGCTGTAACAGGTCTTGCGCGGCCATCCAGCTGATAAATTGGTCAAACCAATGGTCAGCTGGGACGCCGCGCTGATAGCTGCCAAAGCCGTGGCCGCCAGATTGGTAATAGTGAAACTCGACGGGGGTGCCGGTCGCTTCCCACGCTTCGACCAATCCGAAGCCTTGGCCGCGAAACAGCTCGTCGTCTGCAGCGAGCGCGTTGAACATGGGAGGTAAGGTCATATCCGTTGGAACATCAATGCCCGCCATCGGGCCGTAAATATAGCCAATATAATCGGGTTTGGGTGCTGTTTCGTCATCGTTTAAGGTCACCCCAATCGTGGTCATAGCGCCGGCGGAGAAGCCAAGCATGCCAATCTTGTCTGCATCATAGCCCCAGACTTCCGCATTCTCGCGAACCAGGGTCAGCGCCGTCTGGGCATCTGCGACGGCAAAGGGAATGCCTTGCGTGACATCAATCGGCGTGTCACCGGGTTGTGGGTTCCACAGGCTATTCATGTGCGCGACATAGCCCGCTTGGTCGGCTGGCGTTTCCATCGTCCGATATTTTAGGACGAAAGCCGCGACCCCGCGTGCGGCCAACCATTCAGCGATGGGATAGCCCTCATTGTCCATGGAGATGAATTGAAAGCCACCACCCGGGACGACAATGACCGCAGCGCGGGTGGCGTCTGGGTCATCAGGCAAAACGGGTAATAGCGTTGGACGGGTGACATTATTGGCCCAACGTTCTGTTCCAGCATTGCGCCAGACCTCTTCTAGCGCGCTGCCTTCTGACCCAGGTGCATCCCCTTCATACAAAGGAATGGCGGCAGCATCCTCGGGTGTGTCAACGCGTACAAAGGGCAATGGAGCGGTGAGAGGCTCTTCAGCGTGGCCCATAGCTGCTGCGAAGACTAAAAGCGATGCGGCGCCGAGCGTTCTGAAGACCATGCCATTACCTCCTGTTTAAGCCTTTATAGCAACTCGCCATACAAATCATACGCATCGGCATTGGTAATCTTGGCGGCAACAATATTGCCAGCGTCCAAGGCCTGTTCCGAGCGCAAATAGACGACACCATCAATCTCTGGCGCGTCCGCTTTTGATCGCGCGAGATATTCGCCTGGCTCATCGCTTGGCCCGTCAATGATGACATCTTGCGTCGAGCCAATCTGCGCTTCGGCGCGCGATGCTGAAATTGCGGCTTGGGTTTCCATGAATCGATGCCAGCGTTCTTCCTTGATCTCTTCCGGCAAATGACCAGCCAGGTCGCGGCTGTCCGCATGCGCGACATTCTCATATTTGAAACATCCGGCGCGATCGATTTTCGCTTCGCGGATGAAATCGAGCAGGATCTCAAAATCCTCTTCCGTCTCACCGGGGAAGCCGACAATGAAGGTCGAACGGATGGCCAGATCCGGCACATCGCGGCGCCATTGTAGGATCCGTTCAAGCACGCGGTCTTGTTTGGCGGGCCGTTTCATCGCTTTGAGCACGCCGGTGCTGGCATGCTGAAATGGGATGTCCAGGTAAGGTGTGATTGCGCCGTCGGCCATCAAAGGGATGACTTTGTCGACATGCGGATAAGGGTAAACATAATGCATCCGCGTCCACACGCCGAGCGAGGAAAGCCCGCGCGCAAGGTCGAGGAAACGCGTCTCATATTCTTCCCCCTTCCAGGTCTGCGGAGCGTATTTCAGATCGAGGCCATAGGCGCTCGTATCTTGGCTGATCACCAATAGCTCTTTCACCCCGGCGCGCACCAATTGTTCGGCTTCAATCAAGACGTGATGGATCGGCCGAGACACCAAGTCGCCGCGCAGTTTCGGAATGATGCAAAAGCTACAGCGATTGTTACAGCCTTCAGAAATCTTCAAATAGGCATAGTGGCGAGGCGTCAGCCGTAACCCGCTTTCCGGCACCAAATCTGTATGCGGATTATGGGGCGGGGTTAAATGCTCATGCACCGCGCCCATGACTTGTTCATATTGATGGGGGCCGGTGACCGCCAAAACTTTGGGATGGGCTTTTTCAATCACCTCAGGCTCGGCGCCGAGACAGCCCGTGACGATGACTTTGCCATTCGCTTCAATGGCTTCGCCAATCGCGTCCAGGCTTTCTTCACGCGCACTGTCGAGAAAGCCACAAGTGTTCACCAGAACCAAGTCTGCGCCAGAATAATCAGGGCTGATTTGATAGCCTTCGGCGCGAAGCCGGGTCACGATCCGCTCTGAATCGACCAGAGCTTTCGGACAGCCCAAAGACACAATTCCGACTTTCGGGATCGCATTCGGCTTAATCGGGGCGGGGCGGTCGAGGGTGGTGGTCATGGCCGGGCTGATATAGGTTGGAGCAAGCTTTGAAAAGGAGCGTCTGTCATGGCTGAAGAGATCAA
>JABSQA010000117.1 GCA_013213825.1 Henriciella sp. | reverse complement strand
GCGTCAAACCCTCGGTACGTGAAGGAAATGGCGTATTCGATGTATCGGTCGATGAAAGCCATCAGAAAATCAGGTGGTTGAGTTTCTTATACGCGCTCGGGTGGGGCGTGTTAAAAGTAATCACTCCTCTAATTCTGCCTGCTTTCTTGGTCCTTATCGCATTTGTTATTAGCCACCGCGTAGATGCCACATCCTATCAGCAGCACGTCAATTTCATGACCTATATGGGTTTGCTTTTGGCGGCGCTTCCCGTCATCAACGTGTTTCGAAACAAGCATGACCCGGAAACTGAAAACACAGACTTATTGTCGGACGAATACGGTTGGACGCAACTATTGCAAACACCAGAACGTCGCGCCGAATACTTACGACGTTACGTTTCTCTTTCGATGGCGTTTGTTGCGACGATGATTTATACACATGTCTATGTGTTGCGAGACTGGAACGCCCAAACGGCGGAGGACCAGAGCCACATACTGATTATTTACACGGTCGCATTCATTGCGTTCTTGTTTTTTGGCTGTTTGTATTTGTGCGGAACATATCGCCCGGAAGATCCCTCAAAAATTCCTGATGCTTTGCAAGGTCAAAAAGTATTTGCGCCGTTGCCTCGCGGATTTGTTCTGTCGTTGCTCGGTTTTTTGATCGCAGTATTGCCAATCATTTTACCACGGGCGGTATGGGGCCAGTTCCTCACGCAGTTTTAATTTTGATAAGCCAAATTGAAACTTAGGCTTCGATTTGGAACACTCGCTCCGATTCCGAAAGGCCAGTCACTTTAAGGTATCCGATATGAGTGCAGAATATCTTCTAAACTATTGGATTCCGTGCATTCTCATGGGTGCGGGAATTGCACTAGACGTCGTCCTCGCGACGATTGTTCAGTTTAATGATGATCGATTGAATTTCCGAAACTGGACGCTTCCGGTCACCGCGACACATATCATATTTCCGGCGACTGGTTATTATCTGTTCTTTCTCGGCGGCAGTAATGGTGGGCTGTTCCTTGTGATCTTGGGCGCACTGGGGGCCCTCGTTTTGGGACTCTTCTTATACGAACTGATTTGCGAGTGGATTGATCAAGAACCCGTCTTCGGAATTGCAAACGCCACGCTGAGCCGCGTTGAGAAACTCCTGAATATTTCGGCGGAAGAGGTGATTGAGAAGAACAGCCGGCAAGAACTGCTAACTGATCGCGAGCGCGTGGTTCTTATTCTGGCGGTATCATGGGATGCATTATTCTCAGGTCCAGCCAAGTCAGCGCAAGCCGAGGCCGGACAGTGGTCTCAAACAGAGGTGATTTATTCTTTTGTTATCGCGGGGCTTGTGGTCGCCGTCGCCGCGCAGATCGCCATGCTATTAAGATCGAGATTGGGCAAACAATCCACTGAAGACTCCCGAGTGGACCTGGTGAATCGAACCATGCTGGGGCGATACCTAGAGGTTACGATTATAGGTGCTTTCGGCATTATGAGTCTTTGGAATGTCGGCTATTGGATTTTGGGCACGCCAAGCCTTTGGATATGCCTTGTTTTGTCCGGCTATTTGTTCGGACTCGTGTTCTATCGTTTCAAAGACAAGATCATTGAATCGGTTGAACGCGACTTCGGGTTTGAACGATAGGAGATGCTAACCAATTCAGCAGAATTCTGATTTGTGATTTGGCGGAGATAATACAACCTCACTCTCGTCGTATCCGTCTATTCAACGGAGCGACATCAAGAGCGCGATCTCAAGTGTCACGAGATCGATCAAAGCAAAGAGCAGGGGTGCCTAGTAAAATTTTGGTATTTCAAAATGACATGCGTCGTAGTGGATTGCCTTGTAAAGGAACCAGCGAATGCTCGAGTCAAAAACCGAACAGACATCCCAATTATTGGCGAGCCTCGGCGTTGATTTTGACGATGCCGTCGCGGTTTACAAATCGAACCTGCAAGCGAAATATGGGGTGGAGCTCACCGATCCACTTCCAGAGGATGTGATTCATCTGATTCAGCGGCTCAAGACCTTGCGAAATTCCCGTGGAAAAACGGCGACTTAGCCTGTCATCCTGTTAATTTTACACTTTCATCGAAAAGCGTTTTGAAACCTCACTCGTTTAAAGCAGCGGCGACATAAGCACTGTACCAAGCGCCACGAGATCGATCAAAGCGAGTAGAAAAGCGACGCGCAGCAGACGGTATTTTACGCGCAAAACGCGGGCGAGCGCTAAATTTGACTTTGACACCGAGACGACCAGCAAGGACGCATCGCTGGTCCGCATCAGGCTTGCAAACTTCGTCACATCCAATGCATCGCTGCTTAAGCTCGGCCACGAGAACAGATCTGTTTTGCGCATTTCTGACGCCTCAGCATCGCTGGGGACTCTTGGCATCAGGGCGATCAGACAGGTCGCAACGACCAGCATGGTCACGAGGATATAGGCCGAAAAGAAAATCGCATTCATTTCGGTTTGTCGGTCCGTCACGATGATTGCCAGCACGCCCACGATCGCAAGCAAAGTGCCGGCTTTGGCATCGGCGAACCGCATCTGGCCAATGATGTAAGCATTCTGCCCAAGCAAGAATTGAAGACGGCTCCGCGTCATTTGATCGACGGAGAGCCCTTCGGAGGATCCGATGTCCAAATCCAGCTTTAAATCTTCTAGGTCCATGGGCTCTGTCAGTTTAGGCGCGCTTCGCCAGGGGCGTATCGCCACCGTCTAGGCGACGGTGGCAGTACATTTTAGCGAACGAGGAATTCCTTCGTACCAACAACCACCTCGCTACTGGTCGAGTTCCGGATCGATTGTTCGACCATATCGAGGCTGCTGACATTGAGCGGGGTCAAGTCACCTTGCGCTAAAAGGTCTTGCAATTCGGTGTCGACCTCGGCGCGCGTTGCGAAACATTTCACATTCTCGCGGGCGCCGGTCTGTTCAAAGATGATCCGGAACGCCGCGGTTTCATTTGGTACGCGTAGCATCATGCCACCGCGAACCCGCGGATCAGGTTGGAACCGGTTCGGGAAGATGCGTGAAATGTTCTGTGCACCATCCTGATAGAAGCAATACAGGTTCGCATCATCGTTCAGTCGGACTTGAACATCCAAGGGTTGGCCAACTTTATAAGCTGGGAATTCGAGCGCATCCATCAATGAGATATAAAGCGGGGCTTCAACCTGTTCAGCTTCTGCCAATTGTGGGGCTTCTAGCGGATCCAATGGTTCAGACAGTTTAATGTCCTCATTCATCAGGGAAGAAAGCAGGTTTGGCGTAATCCGGCCGGTTGCGATGATTCCAGCTGTCGATTGGTATTTGCCAATCGCATCTGTAAGCTGCGGCGATGAAGCTCCCGTGATTTGGCCGGAGTAGAATCCAAGCGCCGCCAGGGATTGCTGGACATATTCGACGCGTTCCGTTTCTTCCATCGAGTTGAAATATTTCGCCGATTCATGTTGCACGGCCGGGTTATTCTCATCGGCGCCAAAGCAGCGCCAATAGGGAACGCGGGTCAGCTTGCCCAAGCTTTCAATCGTGTTCAGTTCGACCAGAGTCCGAATGGCAGTGTGCATGCCTTCACTCTTAGAGCGCGAGGCCTGAACAAAACCGCCGACCAGTTCATTGTCGATTTCGACATCAAAGCTGGCATCAGCAGCGACGCTGCGGCGGGACACGACAATGCGATTGCTTGAGGCCACGCCAGGTACGATGAGACCGGTAACGGTTTCGCCGACATTCATGTCGAGCCCAACCACAGACGAATTGACGTTGAAATTGGCGCCGACTCCGGTGCCACCAACGCGGATACCACCGCCTTGATTATCCGATGTCACGCCTTCGTCGAAGGTCGTGATGGCGCCGCGAATATAGTATTTTGGGGTCAGCAATTGTGCCTGTTTCTGGTAGAACCGGCCATCGGTTGAGATGCCGAATGCGGACTTAACTTCTTCAAAATCGATATAAGTGAAAGCGCGGCTGCGCGTGCTCATGCGGCTGACGGCGGAAATGAACATATCGCGCGTGCCGACATTGATTTCGCCGGTTGAGTCCGGAATGCCCTTCGTGGTGATCCGAATATCGCGAATGCCATAATCGTAGAACAAATCATCCATACAGCTCAGCGCATCGGTAAACTTGGTCGCACTGGCGATTGGAGCGGCCTTGGGTTGGGCCGCGTCATAGACTTGTTCGGGCGTACTGGCGCATCCGACAAGGGCGGCGGTTGAAAGCAGAAGGACTGAAAGTCTCTTGGCAGTTTTGGACATGATATTGTTCATTTCGTTTCCCCATCCCTTGTCCGTTTTGGTGAGCTTAGCACAATCCGATGATCACGAACCATGCTGGTGACTAAATTTATTCAAAGACCGGTTTTTTTTCCGATTCATCGCCGAAACTGGGCACAAGCGTATTGTCAGGTGTTGTACCTGCAGAGCCCATGAAGCCGGCTTGTGAGCGTACGACGCGGCATCTTCCGCCAATGTTGATGATCGTGTCCGCAACAATGACTTGTTGGTCCGGCGCATTGCCTTGCGTGTTGGCGCCGATGTTCAGCGACGAGCAATCGTCTTCGTAAGAGCCGTAAAAGCCTTCATCTGCACCGCGATGCGCGATGTCTGCCTGGATGCGATTGATCAAGGCTTGTGCGTCGGCCGGAATATCCGTTCCGAGATTATACTCCTCAGCAACCGCGTGCGACGATGCCAAGGCCACAAAAAGAGCAAGCATAAGAGGTTTCATGATCGATTTCCTTTGTTTTACAAAAGTCAGTAGATCTGTTCTGACAGGTAAAGCTGACCCGGGCTGTGCTCCCCGGCACACGCCGCGCGTCGCTCTCAATTTTTGACGCTGTGCTGAATTTCGAGGCGTGTGCGCACCAAACCGCGAATCGCCGCACTGGCGGTCAACCAGGCGACGGCGAGACGGGCACGAAGCGGCTAAAGATACATATCCGTCATCGTACCAGGATGAGATCGAATCTTGTCGGGAGATGAGGGGGCTTTGCGCAATGCGCGCGATAATCTATCGCCCGCAGGATTTTCCGACTTCACCAACAACCGAGCAAGCGGTACCCCCGGCGGAGCGCTTTATCGCAGTTTCGGTTTCGAGATCTGTTTCAGGATGCGGGGCATGATCCAGATTGAATTGTAGCGCCTGTTCGATTTTTAGGGTTTTGATGGCCGCTTTGCAGACCGCGATTGATTGTTCCGGAGAGGCGGTCGAGTCTTCGAACAGAATAAAAGCACACGGTGTTTCCTCATCCTGGACAAAGTCGGACGGGATTGGGTTTGCAACATCATGCAGCGCGGCGGGCGTGTCTTCCAAAACCGGCGCGGGTTTCCCTTTTTTGATTTCGGCTTGGGCCAGCGGGCTCGTTAAGCAGATCAAGCAAAAGGCAGCCAGCGGATAAAGAGGTCGCATAATGTGTCTCTCGGAATTAGGGGGGCGAAGAAGAAGGCCCGTGTGCTGTTGAGTTTAGCACACGGGCCCCGGACTAAGAAATTGATGGGGCTTAGCAGGACTTTCCGACGCTGCCGATTGAAGAGCAGCTTTCAGCCAAGAGGCCACTGGCGAAGACTGTGTTGGCGCCGTTCACGAAGGTCAGTTGGTTGACCATGCCGTCAATTTCAGCGTTGTGGATCGAACCGATATTGCTTTCTGCTTCCGCCAAGAGGCCTGCGGCGACAACCGTGTTTGAGCCATTTACGAAGGTCAGCTGGTTGGCCATGCCATCAATGTCGACATTGTCGATAGAGCCAATGTTGCTGCGGGCTTCAGCCAGGAGGCCAGTTGAAACAACTGTGTTGGTGCCGTTTACGAAGGTCAGCTGGTTGAGCGTGCCGTCAATGTCGACAGTTTTGTCTTGAGCTGAAGCAGCGCCCATAAGAGCAGCAGCAGACAGGGTAGCGATCGCGATTTTCTTGAACATGATGGGTCTCCGTTTTTGATCCAAGTTGAGTTGATGAGCAGGGCTCGTTTGCGATGAATTCAACTTAGCTGGTGCTTAGGCGGGGCGGTGTGTTGGCCAGCACAGGGGGGAGATTTTTCTCGATATTTTTTTCTTTTTTTATCTCGGCCCGTGTCTGCCAGGCGTATCGGGTACACAGAAAAGCACCACCTGGTCCGAAGACGAGGTGGTGCAGTCGAGGAGGAAGAGAGAGGGTTAGGGCTTAGCAGGACTTTCCGACGCTGCCGATTGAAGAGCAGCTTTCAGCCAAGAGGCCACTGGCGAAGACTGTGTTGGCGCCGTTCACGAAGGTCAGTTGGTTGACCATGCCGTCAATTTCAGCGTTGTGGATCGAACCGATATTGCTTTCTGCTTCCGCCAAGAGGCCTGCGGCGACAACCGTGTTTGAGCCATTTACGAAGGTCAGCTGGTTGGCCATGCCATCAATGTCGACATTGTCGATAGAGCCAATGTTGCTGCGGGCTTCAGCCAGGAGGCCAGTTGAAACAACTGTGTTGGTGCCGTTTACGAAGGTCAGCTGGTTGAGCGTGCCGTCAATGTCGACAGTTTTGTCTTGAGCTGAAGCAGCGCCCATAAGAGCAGCAGCAGACAGGGTAGCGATCGCGATTTTCTTGAACATGATGGGTCTCCGTTTTTGATCCAAGTTGAGTTGATGAGCAGGGCTCGTTTGCGATGAATTCAACTTAGCTGGTGCTTAGGCGGGGCGGTGTGTTGGCCAGCACAGGGGGGAGATTTTTCTCGATATTTTTTTCTTCGTGGCTCATGCGGCCAAAGAAAAGCACCACCCAGTCCGAAGACGAGGTGATGCAGTCAGGGAGGAAGAGAGGGTTAGGGCTTAGCAGCCGTTTGAAGCGATATGGGTCGAGCGGCTCTTCGCGCCGATAGAACCGGTACTGATTCCGAAGGCACGACCTGATTTGGTGCGCGTTGAGACGTTGCCAACGCCGACCGCTTGTCCGCCACTGCCCATGTTTTGGCCCCGAATGGTGCCAATGCACGTGGTCGCTGATTTAAACCAGTGACGGGCATCTGTGACCACATTGCCGACGACAATGGTCTGATCGAAGCGGCCATTAATCGTCGAATTCTCGATCGTGCCAATCTTGGTCTTCGCATCTGCGCCGATGGACCGTGCGCGAGTGAGATTGTTGCCGACTATTACAGTCTGATTGGTGGTGCCGTTCAACGTCGAGTTTCGGATCGTCCCGATATCGGTATTGGCATCGGTCAGCCAGCTGCTGGCGATTGTAGCATTGTTTCCAACAATCACGGTCTGATTGGTTCGACCCCGAATAGTGGTGCTGCTGACAACGCCAATATTTGTATCGGCTTCATTCAATAGCCCTTTGGCGGATGTGTTTGAAGAGCCAATGATCGTGACCTTGTTGAGTGTGCCATCAATGTCGACGGACTGATCCGCGAAGGCGAGCGGTTGGAGGCTCAGCAAGGCTGAGGCGATGATCGCTGTTCGTCTGAGTTTAGACATGTCTAGATCTCCTATTGAGAGATCACATTAGACGGTCCAATTCGCCTTGGATGTGCTCTGCAGCACAAGTGAGACGTCTAATGGTTGGGGCGTGCTACGGGCGTTCCGCTAATCTTCGCTGAGCGCGAAATCTTCGAGCCACTCAATATCGAATATTTTGAGCACGCCTTTTTCGTGTCGCGAGGCGCCGGCCCGTTCAAACCGTTTGAGGACGCGATTTAAATTGGAGCGTGTGAGGCCCGCATATCGCGCCAAAGTCGTCTGATCGATCTTGATTTCAAACGTTGTTTCCTCGGCATCCAAATCGTCATCATCTTGTTCTCTGAGCCGGAGCAGAGCGGCCGCAACCCGGCGGGCGATATCAAGCGTCGTCGATTCCAGGGAGTCAGACGCATCTCGTAATTTTTTACAAAGCGCTTTCGACAAAGCCAGTGCGAACTCTGAGTCGGTCTCGAGCTTCCTCAGGATATCGGCGCGCCGAATGACTAATATCTCGCAGGCTTCTAACGCGACCACGTCGGCTGTTCGTTCGCCGCCATCAATCGCCGCAATCTCGCCGAGGACATCACCGGGCTGTAAAATGTTCAGAACGGTTTCGTTGCCACTAATGGAATAGGCGCTGACTTTGAGTTTTCCCGAAAGAATAACGGCGAGATAATCTCCTGCATCGCCTTTCTGGAAGAGCGTTTTTCCCTTTGTCAGCTGTTGCTTCAGCCCCGATTCTGAAAGACTAGCCAGGCTGTCTTCAGGCAGGTCTTTCAGCAAGGATCCGGGACGGACAAATCCTGATAGATCTGAAATAGCGCTCATGATTTCCCCCCAAGGAATTTGATCCAAGTCCTATTACGTAAGTCTTAGTTCAATGCGCGCGGGTTTACAATTTTTGCAACAAAACACTGCCTCAAACGAGAATGAGCCCGGCGGACACCGCCGGGCTCATCTGGGCTCTGATCGCGAAATCCGGGTAGAGTGAGAGGCTGAGGTCCCGGTTCTGTGCGAGAGCCAATTATCCCGTTACTCGAAACTCGACGCGACGGTTGACGGCGTGGTTGCTCTCCTGACCCGGGATCAACTCATATTCACCCTTGCCGAAAGAAACGAGCTGAGCTGGGTTGACGCCCTGTTGTGTCAGATACTGGCGAACCGAAGCGGCGCGGCGCGTCGACAAGTCCAGATTATAGGTCGTGTCGCCTTGGCTATCCGTATGACCTGAGATCAGCAGGACTTTGCCTTGAGCGGCGGGTGCCTTGAGGACGACTGCGAGGCTGTCCAGGTGGGCCTTGAAGCTGACTGGAATGCTGGCCGAGTCGAGCTGAAAGTTGACCGGTGCCGCGACCGTGACTGGCGGCGCTGCAGGTGCAGGCGCTGGAGCCGGAGACTGCGTTGGCGCGGTTTGGATCATTTGGATGCCACGTGTTCGCAAACGGGGCTTTGGCTGTTCCAGGTCGATGCCGAACATTTCTGCATATTCAGAAGGACTTGGCGCGCTGTCCACGATGATGCGTTCCTGGGCATTTGCGGTCATGGAAACAGCGAGAGTGGCGAGGGCTGCGGTGATGATTTGCTTGAACATGGTGTGTCCTTTCATGATCAGTTTGTCTTCGATGAATTGGTTTTCGCAGATCCATGCTGCGCCATCAGTGCTCTGGAGCACAGTTGTGAAATTAGATGGCTAAACTCAGTCCCAACCACAGGACTTTCAGGGAAATATGCAGCGCTTGATCGATCATCATGCCGCCCGATCCGTGTCCGAGCGCGCCTTTCGACTTCGCATAATCCAGACCCCAATGGAAAACGAACTCGGCGAAGCCGAATACGGGATTGAGGACGAACGCCACGGCGGCGCCATGAGCGGCCGCGTGCGCCGTTAGCACCCAGGGCCAGCTCTCATGGTTGCCTGGCACTTTATTGGCGGCAACAAAGTCGGACTGAAGCTGGAAATCCACAATGAAGTGAAGCGCGACGAGCCAAAAAAGGTCGTTAAAAAGCATGGGTTGCCTCTATCAGATACACAGCTGAAGGGGTCAGCTGTCTTCGAGCGCGAACCGTCTCACATCTGAAAAAGGCAAACTGTCTTGCAGAGCACAGGCCGTGGATTTTTTGCGCTAGGCGCCAGACAGTCCCGTGCTCGTTCGAGAGATTTGATAAGCAACCAAACCATCGTCAGGCGCCGCATCTAATAAGGCCTGAAATTTCTCAGCGGCGCGTTCCGGCGACTCTTTTAAGAGCGCAAAGGCATCTCGATAGGCTTGAAGTCGGTCAGCCGGAATACGCGTGGCGCGTTGCGCCTCATATACGCGGACCGGCATTGTAATGCCGCGTACGCTGACATCGCCAATCTCGCGATAGACGATCCTGTCATCCTCAACGCGTACATCTTCGCTGAGACAGATCGACGTCCCAAATGTCTTATTCTCTGCTTCTAACCTGGCCGCGAGATTCACGATCGATCCATGCGCTGTATAGTCAAACCGTCTGGAACTGCCGAAATTGCCGACCAAGGCGGTCCCGCAACTAATGCCAATCCGTGTGCGGCCAAGCGTGACACCATTGGCAGCGACTTCGGCGCGATAGCGCTCGGTCACGTCCTCAATGTCCAACGCGCATCGGATGGCTTTCAATCTATGGTCCGCGACGTCCAAGGGCGCGGAAAAGATGGCATGAACCGCGTCGCCAACAATCTTGTCGACCGTGCCATCATAGGCCGCGACGACATCGATAATTTCATCAAGATAGCCGTTCAAAGTGGGGGCCAGTAATTCCGGCGGCATCGTATCGACCAGACGCGTAAAGCCTTCAAGGTCGGTAAAAAGGATGGTGACTTCGCGCTCTTCCGCTGAGCGCGTTAGAACTTCAGGGGAAGCGATGATCTCTTCAACACGCTTTTTGCTCAGAAAGTGAGAAAAGCCTTCTTGGACAAATCTTCGTTTGTCGCGTTCTTCGCGCTCTTGTGCGGCAAATAAGAGCCCTGAAACGACAAGGAGCGCCGATGCAAAGCCGGTGAATGGCAACAAGACCCGACCATCCGTGGCGTTAAAGAGCAGAAACAAGACCCACCAATAGCCCACCAGCAAAACGGCAAGGGCGGCCAATGTCAGAATCAACCGGTATCTCTGCACCGCAATAAAACCGGCAAGCATGGCGCCGATTAGAATCAATGGTAACTGACTCAAAGGCGTTAAATGGTGGCCCCGCTGATCGCTCATCATTCCGACCAATGAGAAGGCATGCACGACAATACCGGGCAGCTGACCATCAGGCATGAGTTGTGTTGGTTCTATGGCTCCCAGTTTGTCGCTGAACCGCAAAGGGGATGAGACAAAATCCCCGGAATAAGGACT
>JABSQA010000116.1 GCA_013213825.1 Henriciella sp. | reverse complement strand
TTGCCGGATCCGGCATTGGCCTCTACCCAGGCTGATTGGGTCGGGTCAGCCGCTTCGGCTTGCGCCCGTTTGGCGGCTTCGAAGGCGGGTGAGTCAGGCGAAAAGACAGGCTCAGTCAAACGTATCGCTCCCCGTCCATTCGTCGCGGCGGGCCAGCCGCGTATAGTCGCTATCATATTGCACACGTTCAGGGCGCGGCGCGCTGAGATAGGGCTGATCGGGATTGGCGAATGCGGTCAACACGTTGATCAATCCGGCTTCGGCATCGGAAATCAATTCGGCGATGGGTTTCTCCGCCAGCTTTGACCGGGGCGCAGCGGCGCCCAGCTCTTGCACCTGAAACTGCGTACCGAAGCGCAAATAAGTCAGTGCGGCGACTTCGGTTTCGCCAATTTCACCATACCCGCCTTCACGCGCGATCAGACCTTGTAGAGGCATTTGCGGACTAAGCCCCGCACGGACTTGCTTCTCCGTTGGGGGTTTGCCGGTTTTAAAATCTAAAATGGCGATCGCGCCGTCCTGACGTCGTTCAATTCGGTCTGCGGTTCCGGACAGGGTGAATGTGCGGTCTTGGATGTTCAGCTCCAGCGTACCGCGTTGTTCGGTAAGCGGCGGGGCGGAAAGCGCGTGGGCGGTTTCTTGGCGCCAGTCGAGATAGGTTCTGCACACGTCGCGGCGCCGGTCGCGCAGAGCAATCAGGTCGATCTCGACTTCGCCGCCGCGCCTCAATTCTTCCTCCAGGAGCGCGAGCAATGCTTCCGCGTCGCCATCTGGTGATTCCTCTTCGAACCGCTCTAGCGCTTTGTGGATGGCGGTGCCGCGGACTCGGACATCCGCTGGCAAATCGAGAGAGTCTAAAGGACGAAGGCCGAGCACGGATTCGCAGTAAATGGCATATGGGTCGCGCACCAATTGCTCTATGCGAGTCACCGATAATCGATCCGGGCGCGCCTCTACTGGGGGTTTCGGTCGCGGTTCAGCAGAAAAGCCATCCGCTAATGGCGGCGCCTGTTCTAGTTGTTTCAACCAAAGGCAAGGGTCGCGGTCCGCTGCGGGGGCGAGCGCTGAAGCGGCTTCTTCTCCGAGCGCACCCCGGGCGAGGGTTTTGAGGCGCCAAAGCCAGCGCGACGCGATCGCCGGCTTGTCATCGCGGCGTTGACTGCTCAGCAAGGTCACATCAGGTGCCGCGGCAAGTTGTGCAAAGTCATGGGCGGAAAGACCGACCCGCTCATCTGGATCGGATAGGCCGATTTTAGTCCGAAACACCCTCGGCAGGAAAGCGTCGGCGGCTGGTTGTGCTGGCCATATGTCTTCATTGAGTCCCGCCAAGATCAGTCGATCTGCTGTTTGCAGACGCGCTTCTAGCGGCCCCCATATGGCCAAACGGGGATGTGCGGCGCCTGTCGGCGTACTGATCGCGAGCATTTCCGACTGAAGCAGTTCATTCCAAATTTCCGGCGGTTGTGGACCCATTGGGGCCGTCAGGTCGGTGAGATCGCGAAACAGATTGGCAAGGGCCGTTCCGGGTTCACCCGTCCAAGGCTGCGGCTGTTCTGCGACGGCTTCGGCAAGGGCCGCGACGTTGCGATACCAAGCCTCCCCGGTACATATCGCGGTCGGGTCAATGATCGTCGATTCTAGAATATTCGAGACCGTATCGATCAGCGCAATCACCGCCTTGTGCGCGGCATCATCGAGCGGACGCCGTCCGTCCGGAATGGTCTGGACCCGTTCGATTAGGCCGCTCCAATCGTTCCAAGTGCGCGGGCCGCGAAGAAAGTGCTTATCGAGCGTTTTAACAGTTTCTTTTTGAAACTTGATGTTTGGATGGTTGAGCACGCTCATCAATACCACAGGGTGAGAGGGGTCGAGCATCCAGGCTGCTACTAATAAGGCTAAGCTCCCAGTATCCGTCTGACCGAGTGGCAGACCGGCGGATGGCGGGACGTCTATCTGCCAACGTGTCAGCATGGCGCTGACATGCCGTGCGAGCCCCGCATCCGGCGTCACCAGCGCAGCGGTGAGTCCGTCCGTTTCCAGCGTTTCGCGCATCAGCAAGGCTGCGATCAGAGCTTCCTGATTATCATCTGCGGCTTCGATCAAGGTAAGACCGCTGAGCGCTTCGTGAACAAAATCAGCGGGCGTATCCGTGTCGGCCAATTGCGCGAGCTTTCGAGTCCAGTCCGCGGTGCTTTGGGCTGGCGCTAAAGCTTGATGGATAAGACGTCGCCGGGCCCGCCCGTTTGTTGCCTCTGAGAGGCCGGGCCAGGTCTCAACTTCATCAGGCGCTAGCCCGAGATCGTGTAGCGTGCGCGCCAGAGCGAATTGCGGGTGAGACGGCGCCTGTGAGACGTGTTCCAGCGTACTGCGATCCATCTCCCGATCGAGCCCTGGCAACACAATACAGCCATTTGGCAACGCTTTCACCGAATGCATGAGGAGGCGGCTGGCAGGCGTCGCGCCGGTAGACCCTGCGATAATGACCGGTCCGCGTGGCGGGGTGTGTTGCCAATGTTCGGCGACTGCTTGTGCCGCCGCATAGCGCCGCGCGTAAGGATCCATCTTGTTTTCATCTTCAAGATAGGCGGGCCAATCGGCGGTGATAATCTTCAGAAATTCAAGCGATTGTCGCCAATGCTCGGCGAGCTGGGCGTCCGGCACCAATTGATCAAGCGCTTGCCAATCTATCTCGCCAGACAGCGCGGCCTGATCCAGTAATCGCGCCAGCTCGCGTGCAGCAGAAAGGCATGAGACAGCGGGCAATGGGCGTTCCGTCGCCTCAAAATAGCGCATCACCAATTGGGTTAGCCCGCCGATCCGTTGGGCCGTAGACAGGGCGGGCGGTAAGTCTGCAAGCGCTGCTTCTGCACTTGGGGGCGGCTCGTCAGTTTCCAAATCGCCAAGCGCTCGAATGGTTGGCAGCAAGCAAGCCTGTCCGCCTGCGGCTTGATGCAGTGCAAACCCTAGGGCGCGCTCCGATCGTCGGTTAGGCACATAAATCAATGCATCTGCGAGGGCTTCTGGATTATCTTTCAGGCCGCTTTCACGAGCCAGCGTTCGCGTCAATTCTGCCAGAAAATTGGCGCCAGCAGGGATGGAGTAGACGCGCGGCCCATCTGGCTTGAAAAGCTCTATCATGCGCCGTGGCATCTCAACCAGAACTCAGCGTCTTTGAGGGCATCTGGGTCACCCACATGTAGCCAGAACCGCTCTAAGGGATGTCCAAACATTCTGCCTTTGGGAAGCAGCTCGTTCCAAACTCGATTGGCTGAGAAAGGCTCGATCGGGGCGCCATCATAGAGACTGGGTTTCAAGATGCGAATGCCAGCATAGGCCCAGGGCGCAGACGTCGCGTCCCCCCGCCGTTTCAGCGTGCCGTCTTCGCCGCGGAAGAAGTCACCAGCTCCCGGAAAGCCTAGGCAGCGTTTTATATCAGCGAGCAAAAATAACTCATCCATAAGTTCCAAATCGAAACTATCAGCCAGTTCTTTCAGCGGGCCAGGTCCAGTGGGTTCCCAAAAGGCATCTGTGTTCACAACGAAGATCGGATCATCGCCCAATAAGGGCCGCGCCTTGGCGAGCCCACCTCCCGTCTCCAGAACTTGTTCGCGCTCATCTGAAATGATGATTTGTAAATCTTGGCGGTCTTGCAGATGCGCTTCAACCAAGTCGGCACACCAATGCACGTTGACAACGACGCGTTGCACCCCAGCCAAAACCAAATTGTCGAGCAAGCGGTCAATCATGCTGCGGCCGGCCACCTCGAGTAGCGGTTTCGCAGTGGCGTCGGTCAAGGGACGCATGCGGGTGCCCAAACCTGCAGCCAGGACCATAGCTGTATGTGGTGTCGCAATCACGATGAAGCCTCCAGGACAAAGGGTGCTGTATCAGCGATAAGTCCGCGCATATCTGCCGCCGCGGGATGGGTGAGATTGCGCGCCAGCATTTCTAATTGCCGTGGCATGAACGCCTGATAGCGCGGTTTTCCATCACGCTTGATCAGGCGAGCGAACACGCCCGCGATCCGCAAAGCGTTGAGTGTGCCAATGACGGCTAACCGCTCGCGAAAAGCGGTTTCGTCCTTGCCTGTGGCATCGAGATAGGCGCGTATTGCAGCCGACGTTGCTGATCCCGATACCGTTCGGCGTGCGTCTTGGGTGAGCATCGCCATGTCCCAGGCGTCCCAACCGAGAACGGCGTCTTGAAAGTCCAACAATCCGATCCGGCCTTCCGGCAACCATAAGAGGTTTTCGGCGTGATAATCGCGGAGGGTGAACTCGCGTGGAAAGGTCATTGGATGCGCAATTAACCCGTCTTTCGTCTGTTCCCACCGCGCGCGATCGGCGTCGTTCATGCGGGCGCGGTCGTCGTAAATGTGGAACCAATCGGCGTACAAGTCAGCGTTGGCACCAAGGGCAATATGATCAAATTCAAGGATCGGCCAGCGATCGTCACCTTGAATGAGGACCTCTGGCTTGGGGTGGGCATGCAAACGCGCGAGATCTTTCGCAGCCTGTTCGTAAAGTGGCACTTCATCCGTGCCGCGCTCAATCAGTCTGGCGAATTCTCTCAGACTACCAAAATCCTCCAGGATCGCGAGTCCGGCGGCGCTATCATGGGCGTGGATAAGCGGCGGTCGCAGGCCCGCGGTGCGCAAGTGTTCAGCGATCAGGACAAAGGCATCGACGCGGCTAGACGCCAAACGCGTCATGGCGTTCCAGCCAAGCGCTGCGCGGTCTTCTGCGCTCATTTCAGGTGTACAGGGATCGTCTTCGACCCGCGGAGCATCCATCAAGATTGCCGTCTGTCCGTCCGATCGTGTGAGTCGCGCATAACGGCGGGTCGAGGCGTCTTGGTCAAACCAGTGCAGATCGGCGTCGCCCCACCCTGCCCTTGCCAGGAAGGCGGAAATCTCGTCGAGTCGCGCGGTATCAGAGCTCATGCAGACGTGTTTGCCAGTCTTCGCCATGCGGTTCCAGTCGGGCTTTGCGGAAATCCCCAATGATTTCGAGCATAAGATCGAGGCGCCAAGCTGGTAAATGCTGGCCTGCGCGGTCGGGCCATTCAATCAGGGAAAGGCCACTCACGGTCTCATCCCAGCCCAGTTCGACCACATCATTCGGATCGTCGAGCCGGTAAAGGTCGAAATGGAAGATTGGAAAATCCGCCCCGTCATAGGTCTGTACCAGCGTATAGGTCGGGCTCGGCACTTCCGTCTCTTCGTCCCGAAGCGCAGAGATCAGCGCCCGGGCAAAGGTTGTTTTGCCAGCGCCGAGACCCCCGCGAAGGGCGATCACGTCCCCGGCGCGCAAATGCGGTGCGAGTGCTTGCGCCAACGCCGCTGTCGCGCTGAGGTCGGGGAGATCAAAGGCTCGCAAGGCTGGCCTCTATCGCATCGACGAGCGCATCGGTGGGTTCGCAGCCGACGGAAAGACGGACAAAGCCATCGGGCACGTCATCCCCCCAACGCGCGCGCCGTTCGGCGCTCGTATGGACCCCGCCAAAACTGGTTGAGGGAAAGATCACTGGACAATTATTGATGAAGCTTTCGGCTTTCGCTTCACTTTCAAAGGTCAAGCCGATGACAAAGCCGATTCCTGGAAATTTCAGCGTTTTCAGAGCGCTGTGCCCATCGATCCGATCTACCAGCGCTGCCGCATTGGCGCACATCCGTTCCAACCGCACATCCAAGGTCATCAGACCACGATGTAAAAGGAAGGCGGCGAAGGGATCCGGAATGCTGCCCGAAACTTTGCGCCATCTAACCACCTTTGCCAGCAACGCTTCATCGCGCGTGGTGACATGTCCGAATAGGCAATCTGAATGCCCGGCCATCGCTTTAGTATCGGAGCTTACGACCATGTCAGCCCCAAGATCGAGCGGGCGCTGAAGCAAGGGTGTGAGCGTGGTATTATCGACAATAACTTTTGCGCCGGTTGCCTTCGCGGCTTCGGCGATCGACCGAATGCTGCACAAATCCAATCCCGGATTTGAGGGGGTTTCGCACCAGATAATCGCATAGGGCGAGAAATCATGGCTGGCATAGGCCGTGGTCGGGATCGCATCGAACGTGATCTCATGTCCGGCGAGGATCTCTTCCAAGAGCACGCGGGTCACATAATAGCCATCCGAGGGCACGAGCACGCGATCTCCGGCTTCCGCGCAGGCCATCATTGCAGCCGTGATAGCCGCCATGCCAGACGGAAAAGCGACAACTGGCGCGTCTTCGAGTGCCGCGATCGCAGCCTCAGCAGCTTCGACAGTGGGATTGATATCTCGGCCGTACGTGTAAGGCGTATTTGGCGTTCCAGCGAGCGCGTATTTGGCCGTTGTCACAATCGGGGGGCTGATCGGCTGCCCATTCTCCAGACCAGCTGACCTGGCGTGAAGCATAGAAAGGATCCGGTTGGCGTTTTGTTTGTCCATTTTGGGCTTGTGGCACAGTCTGTTAGCGGCGAAAAGAACCGCGATATTGCCGCAGCGTCGCGGCTTGCAAAAAGGTGACGCATGCGTCATGAAAATATAATTCAGGAGGGAAGAGGCTGTGGATCTCTCAAACGCTGAACGTGTAGTGATTATTGGTGGCGGCCAAGCCGCTGCGCAAGCGTGTGCGTCTCTTCGCCTATTCGGGTTTGAAGGCGCCATCACGCTCATTGGCGACGAAGCTGCCCTGCCCTATCAGCGCCCACCTTTGTCGAAAGCCTATATGAAAGGTGAGCTCGCTGAAGAGCGGCTCTATTTCAAACCCGCCAATTGGTATGAAGATCAGAACATCGACACGGTTCTGTCTGTGCGGGCGACGAAAATCGACCGGAGCGCCCAGACCGTAGAATTAGAGCATGGCGGCTCTGTTCCATATGACGCTTTGATTATCGCCACTGGGTCACGACCACGGACACTGCCAGTAGACGGCGCCGATTTAGACGGCGTGTTTGATTTGCGCAGTCTGTCAGATGTGGAACGCATTCGGCCTCGGATGATTGCGGGCCAAAAGCTGGTTATTGTCGGTGCTGGCTATATTGGCTTGGAAGCCGCTGCTGTGGCGCGCCAATTGGAGCTCGATGCGACCGTTTTGGAAATGGAAGACCGCGTTCTGGCCCGTGTGACCAGTCCGATTATGAGCCAGTTCTTTGAGGATGAACATACACGGCAGGGCGCAACCATTAAGACGGGCGCGCGCCTCGCCTCTCTGAAAGGCTCTGATGGCAAAGTCACCCACGCCGTTCTCGCGGATGGGAGCGAGTTGGAGGCCGATCTCGTCCTGGTCGGGATTGGGATCCTGCCCAATGTCGAACTGGCCGAAGACGCCGGAATTGCCTGCTCGAACGGCATTCTCACAGACCGAGACGCGCGCACGAATGATCCTCGCATCTTTGCCGCCGGGGATTGCGCGGCGCGACCTCTGGTCCATTATGGCCGCGACGGTCGTCTCGAGAGCGTGCATAATGCGATTGAGCAAGGAAAACTTTCTGCCGCGGCGATTATGGGCAAACCCCGTCCGCCAGAAGACTGTCCCTGGTTCTGGTCTGACCAGTATGATTTGAAACTCCAAATCGCTGGGTTGAGCCAAAATTACGACGAAACGGTCCTGCGCGGAGATCCATCTGAGCGGAAGTTTGCGGTGTTTTATTTGCAAAATGGCAAAATGATTGCGGTAGACGCCATCAATAGCGCCCCCGAATTCCTAGCATCCAAGAAATTGATAATAACAGGCGCGTCTCTTGCACCGTCATTATTAAGCGATACATTCAAATCCATGAAAGAGATCGCGGCGACCGCGGCATAAGGAGACAAACGAGTAATGGCGAAGATTATTTACGTCGATCATGAAGGCACAGAACGCGCGATTGAAGCCACGAATGGCGAAAGCGTGATGGAAGCGGCGATCAAAAATTCTATTCCCGGCATCGATGCCGATTGCGGCGGTGCATGTGCTTGCGCGACTTGCCATGTCTATGTCGATGAATCCTTTTTGGAAAAAGTCGGCACCGCGGAAGACATGGAGCAGTCTATGCTCGACTTCGCTGAAAACGTGAAACCAAACTCGCGTCTGTCTTGCCAGATCAGCGTCAGTGATGACCTGGACGGCCTGAAAGTCACAACGCCGGAAAGCCAGCACTAAATTCAACCAGTGTTGCGTTAGGATCGATCCCGCCCAGCCAGGCGGGACGATTTCGTCACGTTTGACGTGGCGTGACGCCTTGGTGCCTGACTAGAACTGACTATCTGACGCGTATGACGACTTATACCGACCTGCTCGCCAGCTTAGACCGCAAGATCGATCATACGATTGATGCCCACATCCCGGAAACCTGGATGCAAGGGCGTACAACCTATGGCGGCCTGACGGCAGCATTGTCATTTCAAGGCGCGCTTGAATTGGTGGATGATATTCCTATTCGATCTGCGCAAGTGGCCTTTGTCGGCCCCGTTGGCGGCGATGTGAGGATTATCCCTCGACTGCTGCGCCGGGGCAAGAATACGGCCTTTGTAAGCGTTGATATTACCTCCGAAACGGGCGTTGCGGCGCAGTCCATCTTTGCTTTTGGCCTCGCACGAGACAGCAGCTTACATTTTGATGACATGCCAATGCCGTCGGTTCGCGCACCTGAGGAGATCGAGTCCTTCTTTGATGCCGATAGACCGCGGCCCGGATTCACGCAAAACTTCGATATGTTATTGGCCACGGGGGATCGTCCGATTTCAGGGTCCAAAGAAACCTCTATCGGTCTATGGATGCGGCATCTGGATCCAAACACGCCTCAAGATGCCACCGCCATATTGGCGATCGGGGATGCCCCTCCGCCAGCCGCCATGTCGATGCTGAGCATGCCGTCTCGCATCAGTTCAATGACATGGATGGCGGAATTCATGACCGATAATATCCAGACCGATCCAGAGGGTTGGTTTTTCGCTCAACACACGACGCAATTGGCTAAGAGCGGATATTCGAGCCAATCCATGCGGCTTTGGAATCGCCACGGTGAGCCGATCTTAGTCGGGCGACAGACGATTGCGGTTTTTGGCTAATATGGTCTCCCTACCCTCGCCTATGCCGAGGGCAGTCTTCGATGAATATACTTTTTCGAAGCTAGATCAGATTAGTTGACCAACGCGGCTTTCAAGTCTTCGAGATAAGCCACTTGCTCTTCGAGCGCGGTATTGCCGTCTTTACCTTCAGCCAGCAAGGCGCGGTGGGCTTCATCATATTCTTTTTGCACGCTTTCAGCTGAGACGCTCTCCAAGTTCACCGCTTCCTCAGCCAAAATGGTCAAGCCCGCTGGGGTCACGTCAGCAAAACCGCCTCGAACGAAGAGGCGCATTGTGGTCTCGCCATTATCTTCGACGCGAACAACGCCATTCTTGAGCGTGGTCATAAATGGCGCGTGGTTCACCAGAACACCAAATTCACCATCCGAACCGGGGGCGATGACATGGTCTACTTCGCCGGAAAACAATTCCCGAGCCGGAGAGACGAGTGAGAAATGCAATTTGTCAGCCATGATGAAATCCCTGTGCTGGCGCGGGTATAACGTGCCGAGCGGCCATGTCTAGCGTGACATGCTGGTCCATCCTGTCGCGGTGCAGTTGGCCTATCCTAAGGAGAGTTTCAGGCGCGGACGGCGGGCCATCCGAGACTCGGCTGAGTTGCGATGCGGATAGGCTCGAAATACCGGCTTTCGCCGCCCTAGAAACGTGCAGATGGGGTCCCAATCCGCTTGTTCGAGAGGGAAGACCAATAGATCCTCGGGACGGTGTTTAAAATAGTCCAGGACGGACTGATTATGGCGTTCATAGATGTCGATAAAATGCTGCTTTGGCCGTTCCAGAGCATTATTGCAGCCATACAGAAACTTGAATCCCGGGCTGTCCGTCTCGCGGAAATGCTTGATTAGGCTCTCCACCCATGCGTCTGAACGGCGTTGTGTCAGGATAAAGCGCGACCCTGGATAGGCCGCATCCAATTCGCGATACAAAAGACACCATGGATTGTCTTCAAAGGCAGAGTAGGATTTCGCCAAGGGCAGGGCGATATCGGCGAGTTTTGACAGAGTTACAGGTTCTGGGATTTGGACTTTGCCCGGCATATTGAACCGAAATCCACGATGAACACGATACCCAAGCGCTTTCAGCGCCGCCCCAATCGAGCTGGTTCCGGTTTTTTGATATCCGATGCAAAAGACCTTTTGTGGCATGAGCACTCCGACAAGTATCGTCCCGAGTACTCAAGGCCTGCATTAAAGGCGCGCGGTGGGCTGTGTCAAACCTCGCTCATGAAAAAAGCCGCACCCGTAAGGGCGCGGCTTTCAAAAAGAGGTTTTGATGCTGTTTAAGCGGCGTCCGCCAGCATCTTCTCAGCTTTAGCTTTGGCTTCGTCGATTGAGCCAACCATGTAGAAGGCTTGCTCTGGCAAATGGTCATACTCGCCTTCGATCAGACCTTTAAAGCCGGCCACAGTGTCTTCCAGTTTCACCTGAACACCTGGTGAGCCAGTAAAGACTTCAGCAACGTCAAATGGCTGAGACAGGAAGCGCTCAACTTTACGCGCACGGGCGACAACGAGTTTGTCTTCTTCAGACAGTTCGTCCATGCCGAGGATCGCAATAATGTCTTGTAGTTCTTTATAGCGCTGCAGGATTTCCTGTACGCCACGCGCGACTTCATAATGATCCTGACCAATGATCAATGGATCGAGAATACGAGATGTTGAGTCGAGCGGGTCCACAGCAGGGGCCTCGCGATTTGCGAAGATGGAACTCCATTCTGCACGAAGACTTTAGCAGCGCAACGTTCGCTCCGGCCCGGATC
>JABSQA010000115.1 GCA_013213825.1 Henriciella sp. | reverse complement strand
GCGATTGACCCAGACATGCGGGGCCTTTGGTGCAAGCTCAAATCGCGTTTTCTCAACTTGGCGTGAGCAAGCGTCGCCGCGTCAGGGCTTGCGTGGAGTTTCAAGCGAAGGCTAAACCACGCGAGACATTAGATTTTGGAGGGCGAGCATGGGCCGCGTAGAAGGAAAAAAAGCAATCATCACCGGCGGCGCACAAGGCCTCGGCGAAGCCACCGCTTGGATGCTGGCCCGCGAGGGTGCGAAAGTCGCGGTGACCGATATTAATGGCGATGGTGCTGACGCTGTCGCTTCGGCCATAAACGCTGAACTCGGCGAAGGAACGGCGTTCGCTTGGCAACATGATGTGACGGACGGTGATCGTTGGAAAGCCGTGGTCCAAGACGCGCACGACGCGATGGGCGGGCTCAACATTCTCATTAATAATGCGGGCATCGGGTCGCTCGGCAGCGTCGAGGACGAAGACTATGGCATGTTCCAGAAGGTCATGAAGGTCGACGTCGATTCAATTTTTCTAGGCTGTAAATATGCGATCCCACTGATGCGCGATCATGGCCTCGGCTCCATCGTCAATATCAGTTCGATTGCGGGGATTATCGCAAGCGGCAACTATGTTTCTTACAATACGGCCAAGGCCGCGGTGCGCCATTTGTCGAAATCAATCGCGCTACACTGCGCCAAAACCGGCGGGCAAATTCGGTGTAACTCGGTCCACCCAGTCTTTATCAACACGCCAATCCTAGACCGCACGAAAGAAATGTTCGGGGAAGACGAAGCGCTTGCCAAACTTGGCCGGCAAATTCCGCTCGGCAAAGTTGGGGAGCCAGATGATATCGCTTATGCGGTCCTCTATCTTGCCAGCGATGAAAGCAAATTGGTCACCGGCGCAGAGCTGAAAGTCGACGGCGGTATTAGCGCCATGTAAGCCCTTGCGATAAAAATTGTTCGTGTTATGTTCTGGCCTCAAAATGGAGGCTGGAATGATTGGTTATGTCACACTTGGCACCGCGGACATGGAACGAGGCGCCGTATTCTATGATGCGATCGCAAAAGTATTGGGTTTTGGTCGGATGATGAACGAAGAAACCTTCATCGCTTGGGGCGATATGGAGGGGCCTGGTGCTGGACTATCGATCACCAAACCGTTCGATGGCAATGCGGCCAGCGTGGGCAATGGCACAATGGTCGCCCTCAATGCCAAAGATCCTGAACAGGTTGACCAAGTTTATGCGGCCGCGATGGCGCAGGGCGGCACGTGCGAAGGAAAACCAGGCGACCGTGGCGGCGGGTTTTATGCTGCCTATTTCCGCGATTTAGACGGCAATAAACTGAATGCGTTTTGCATGATTAGCGCTGAATAGCCCGGCTCATTGCAAGGGGCGTCGTGCCACCACGAGCACGGCATAGACGCCCAAAATCGCCATCACGCTGGCTGACGCATAAAGCGGCAAGGGGGCGGCCCATTGATACAAGGCGGCCCCTAAGAGTGGTCCGAATATGAAGCCAGCGGGTGGCGCCGCCGCCAGAAGCGCGGCTGCTGACCCCTGCTCGTGGCGATCTACGGAAAGGCTTCCGAGCGCATTGGCAGCAGGAACGGCTAAGGCGGCGCCTGCGCCGACAATTAAGAAGGCCAGGCAAAGCGCCCAGAATGGCGCCAAAAGATTGGCTGAAACGTATCCGATCGCGATCAAAAAAAGGCCGGTGGGCAACATGCCACGCGGGTCTGGTTTTCGCGGTTGGACATAACCAAATTGAATGAACACCATCATCACCGCCAGGCAAGCGAAGGCGACGCCTGTGAACAAGACCGTGCCCTCTTCGACGCTGTCGATCAGTAAGCGGACATCGATTCCAAGGAGCTCGAAACCGATAGATAAGGGGGTTTCCGCAAACCCCGCGGCATAGCCGCGATCTTCAATGAACCAACCTAGCGTTTGTTGGATCATTCCAACGGCCACGAAATAGGTGAACAGAAACAGCAAGTGCGGGAACACGCGCGGGTCGCGCATTGCGAGGGGCGTCGGTCGTGCCGCACTTTGCCTTTTGTTGCGGGTCTTTGGGAGGGCGAAGGCCACCAACACGCCGCAAGACAAACACAGGATGATTGAGCCCCATAACGGGGCCAAGGCGCCGAAAGGGGCCAAGATAGTCGCGCCGGCCGGGCCAAGAATTGAACCAATGCTCATTGCCGCCCCCAACATGCCGAGCCCGGCAGCGCGCGTCGCGGGCGTTGTTGCATCGGTCATCGCCGCCATACTGGCTGGTTGCAGACCCGGGGAGAGCAGACCAAACCAGATCCGAACAAAGACCAAGGTAAAAAACATTGTGAGCCCGGTAATGGCGCCGGCCAAAGCCGCTTCTAACGCGAATAGAAAGGCCATGTTGGTGATGCCCATGGCGCTCAGCGAAAAGACCATCACGCGCTTGCGTCCGAACCGGTCGGCCCAGCGCCCCCATTGCGGGATCATCAGGGCATATATGGCCGCGGAAAGGGTCAAAATGCCAGCCACTTGAATCTCGGTCAGTCCGGCTTGGCGCGCTAAAGGGGCAACGACCACAAAATTGATCGTCATCCCGGCGCCCATGGCGACGCTGGCCAGCGCAATAATGGCTTGCTGGAACGGCGTTAAGGGGCGCAGCGGCTTGTCCGCTGGCGATTCTTGCTCGGTCATACCCAATCTCTCTTACAGAAGAGCGTGACGGGCTTTGCGGCTTCGGGCAAGCGGGGACGCCACGGAACCCTTACTCTTCGAGGGGCCGGGCCAAGGCTTTTAAGGCTTCACTTTTGACGAAATCTACCGCTGGCGCAATCTCCGCCAGATTGCTCGCGGACGACCCATTGGTGACATGATCGAAGCGGATGGTTGTTCCGCCGGTCTCGATCGGCTCGAGCTTAATGGTCCAAATCGACGTGACCGCCATGCCTTGCAACGGACCAAACGGCGCGGACAGACTGAGCACCTTTGGCGGCTGTGCCTGCAAGACCGTGCCATGCCAGACCGAGCCCCCCTCCCAATCTTCGCGCCAGAGTCCTCCCGGTGAAGGATCTAGGCTTAGATTGGCAGCATCTCCGGAATAGGAGTGCGGAGATTGCCACCACTCTGTTGGGACAATCAGTCTTTCCCAAACCTGCTCCGGTGAAAGCTCTGAGGTGGCTTCGAGTTTTAGCGTGAAATGGTCGTCAGAGGATTTGACCACTTCCGCCCCGGCCGCGGCTGGAAGCCCCAGGCTCACAGCCAGTGCAGCAATAATTGGCTTTGATTTCATCGGTTATTGCTCCCTTCTGCTAAGCGGGTTTGAACGATGGTAGGCGATCGATCCAAGGCTGGGCTTCTTCCAGTTCATAGGCCAGCGCGAGCAACAGACCATCATCGCCGCGCTTGCCGGAGAACATTGAGCCAATCGGCAGACCGTCCGCGCTCCACTGCAAAGGCACACTCATCGACGCAGCGCCAGAGACATTCATCGGCGCGGTAAAGGCGGCAAAGTTCAGCACATTGCGCCGGACGGTATCATAATCGCCGTCAGGCGCTTGTTCGCCAATTTTGGGCGCAACGGTCGAGACGGTCGGCGTCAGCAAAATATCGAAGTCGTCAAACATCGTATGATATTCGGCTTCAAAGGCTTGCAAATAGGCAATGGCGTCCGGCATGTCGCCTTGGCGTTGCATAAATTCCGTTGCCAGACCAAGCGTCCACGGTTCCAGAATATCGGGTCCAACCGGTTTGCCAGAAAAGGCGCTGGCTTGTTGCGCGAAGGCTGCGGCGCCCGCGGCCCAATAAAGCAAAAACGCATCTGTGAATCGCGCGCCATCTGTGGGCATGACATAGTCAAATACCTCATGACCGAGATCTCGGCAGAGTTGCGCTGTCCGATCAAGACCAGCCTCAGTTTCGCTGTCCAACACCGCATCTGTCGTTGGCGTCGGCGCATACGCGATTCTCAGCCGCCGGGTCGATGCTTCGGTTACGTTGCCGGTCTTCGCTAAGTCGCTGTCTAAATTCGCTTCAGCCGCAGCGAACAGCGCGGCGCTGTCGCGCACGGTCAGCGTCACAGCATGATTGACGGAAATGTCGACCGGGCCGGAATCGCGGCTGATGGGCAAAGCCCCACGGCTCGGTTTCAACCCGAACAAGCCGCAGCAAGCGGCTGGAATGCGAATCGACCCGCCGCCATCGCTGGCATGCGCGAATGGCACAACGCGTGCCGCGACCAAAGCGGCGGCGCCGCCCGATGACCCACCAGGAATGCGGCTGAGATCATGCGGATTTCGCGTGGCACCTGTAACCAAGGGTTCGGTGGAAGAGATCAAACCCATTTCTGGGCTTGTCGATTTACCCAGATTGATGACGCCCGCCTCGCGCCATGCATCGGCGAATGGGCCATCTGTTTCAGCGATATAGCCTTCGAACGCACGCGAGCCGTAAAGCGTTTGCGCGCCTTTCCAATCCAGTAAGTCTTTGATGAAGGTCGGGACGCCACCATACGCACCTGCCGGTGGATTTGCTGCGGCTTCGAGTGCTGTCTCATAGGTCTCTGAGGCGATCGCATTGATCATCGGATGTGTGGCTCTGGCGCGGGCAATCGCCGCTTCGGTCAGCGCCAGCGATGTCGTTTCGCCGCTGGCAAGCTGTTCGAGTTGCTGAATGCCATCGGGGATCGACGAGGCGGTGTAGTTTGCGGGTTCGGCGGCGTCTGGAACAGGCGGAATGTCCACTTCGACTTCTGCAGTATCGTCGCTCTCTCCCGCGCATGCGCCGAGCGCGCCTAGTGCGGCAATCGCACTGCTGGTTTGCAGCAATCGACGTCGGTTCATATTGGCCATGTATTCCTCCCACATATGTTTTTTCCAATCCTCGCGCGGGCTTGCTCGTCTGGCAAGGGGATCGTAGGGGGAAGAGCAGGTTTGTTAGAGCGAGCGTGATGCTTTCAGTCTTAGATTTGTTTCGCGTTGGCCTTGGCCCTTCTTCTTCGCATACGGTTGGACCGATGCGGATCGCGAACCGATTTCTGCGCGAAGCTCGCAGAGCTGGTTTTTTGGCCACCGCTCAAAGGATCGAGATTGAATTACAAGGGTCCTTGGCGCTGACCGGCATTGGGCATGGAACGGACAAAGCCGTGATTCTGGGCTTGCTGGGCTTCGCGCCGGAAACCGCCGAACCGGATGACGCTGAAGCCGCGTTCAAGACCGCGATTGCGACGAAGACTTTGGCGCTCGCGGGTGGCCCAAGCTTTCCCTTTCGGCCGGTGAAGGACATTCTGTATCGCGGGGATATCGTCCCTGATTTGCATCCGAATGGATTGGCACTCAGGCTTTATTCCTCCGCTTCAACGGAAACACCAGATTTTACCCGGGTGTATTACTCGACGGGCGGGGGCTTTATTGCGTCTGCGCGGCGCTTGGCGCGGCCGGCGAAGGATGATGTCGTGGAAGACCGTGCGAGATCGCCATTTGCGTTTGGGTCAGCAGCGGAACTGCTGGCGCTCTGCGAAGCAAAGGAGCTTGCCATTGATGCGCTCATTCTCGCGAATGAAGAAGACAGAGAGCGATCTGAGACCGTGTCACAGATCGATTTTATCACAGACACAATGCTCGCTTGTGTGGATCGCGGTCTCAACACTGACGGTATCCTGCCCGGGGGTCTGGAAGTTGTGCGACGAGCTCCGGACCTCTATCGCAAGCTCAAAACGGGGGCCGGTGTGAATGAGCGTGAAGCCTTGTTCGATTGGCTAAACGTCTATGCCATGGCGGTAAACGAAGAAAACGCGGCGGGCGGCCGCGTGGTCACGGCGCCCACCAATGGTGCCGCCGGAATATTGCCTGCTGTTTTGCGCCATTATTGCTGTGAGGATGACGGTGCACCGATCCGGTCAAAAGCTCAGAGATTCTTGCTCGTCGCGGGCGGAATTGGGCTTTTATACAAGCAGCGAGCCTCAATTTCGGGCGCTGAAATGGGCTGTCAGGGAGAAGTGGGTGTGGCTTGCTCCATGGCAGCTGGCGGACTCGCCGCGGTTTGGGGGGCAACGCCAGCGCAATGCCTGGCAGCTGCCGAAATCGGAATGGAGCACAATCTGGGTTTAACTTGTGACCCTGTCGGCGGCTTGGTCCAAATTCCCTGTATTGAGCGTAACGCCATTGGCACGGTGAAAGCCGTCAATGCTGCGCGCCTGGCGCTACATCAAACCGGGCAGGGCAAAGTCAGCCTTGATCAAGTCATTGAAACCATGCGCCAGACCGGCCTTGATATGTCATCCAAGTACAAAGAAACCAGCCAGGGCGGATTGGCCGTGAACGTCGTCGAATGCTAGATAACAAATAAGTAAAGTTGCGCTCGCATGGGTTTTGCCGCACCTGGCGCCCAAGCATGAACAAAACAGGAGACGGTCATGCCTAGAATTAAACACATCGGGGCCGGAATGGCGCTGCTGGCTTTGCCAGCCCTATCGGCCTGCTCCACGGTTGCGAATTCGGCGGCCTCACAGGCGGATATTACCGCCTCTAGCAGCCAGGCTCTGAACAAACTTGTTCGTGACAATCCGGCGGCAGCAGCGATTTCGCAACAATCGCGCGCGGTGCTGGTTTTCCCAGAAATGGTCAAAGGCGGTCTGGTCGTCGGTGGTGCCTATGGCGAAGGTGAGCTGCGTAAAGGCGGTCGGACCACGGGCTATTATACCTCATTTACGGGATCATGGGGGCTGCAGGCGGGCGCTCAGTCTTATGGCTATGCCGTCTTCCTCATGAATGACAATGCGATCCAATATCTTGAAGAATCTGATGGATGGGAGATTGGCGTCGGCCCGACCGTTGTCGTGGTCAATGCGGGGGTGGCTGAAAACCTCTCTTCATCCACGCTGCAAGACGATGCCTATGCGTTTATCTTCGACCAAAGAGGCTTGATGGCTGGGGTCAGTATCGAAGGTACTAAAGTCACCAAAGTGGCTTCCCGCTAGGGCTCTCCTATGGGCATGCCGCATGGTGACGGTTGGTCGGCGCCAGGCGACGTGCCAAACTAGCGGCATGGATGGTTTTGAAGGCAAGACAGCGGGGCGTGCGCCGCTCACCTATCCATTCGGCGAAGATTCGCCGGATGTTGGAGACACAATGGAAGTCGCGCCAGGCATCCATTGGGTGCGAATGCCGCTGCCTTTCTCGCTGCAATGGATCAATCTCTGGCTGATTGATGATGGCGAAAAAGGTTGGACGATTGTCGATACCGGCATGCCGCTTGATGAAACGAAAACCGCCTGGCGAAAGATCTTTGAAGAAAAACTCGATGGGCGTCCGGTTTGGCGGGTCATTGTCACCCACATGCACCCGGATCATATCGGAAATGCCGGATGGATCGGACGCAAGTTTCCAGACTCCGAATTTTGGATCAGCCGTCTGGAATATGTCACTTGCCGCATGCTGATCGCCGATACGGGCCGTGAAGCGCCTGAGGCAGGGACCCAGTTTTATCGTCAGTCCGGTTGGGATGAAGCGCAAATCGAAACGTACAGATCTCGTTTCGGCGGATTTGGCCGAGGTGTGTCGCGCATGCCAGATGCGTATCATCGCCTTGAAGATGACGACACGTTTGAAATGGCCGGCGAGACCTGGCGTGTGATCATGGGGAATGGTCATTCGCCTGAACATAGTTGTTTGTTTTGCGAGGCCTTAAATGTTGTCATTTCAGGCGATCAGCTTTTGCCGCGTATCTCTTCCAATGTGTCTGTATTTCCAACCGAGCCGAATGCGAATCCCCTGCGTGATTGGTTGGAAAGCTGTGAGAAATTAAAAGCTCAGTTGCCGGAGGGCGTATTGGTCTTACCGGCCCATAATGAGCCATTTATCGGCGCTCACCCAAGACTCGACCATCTGATCAAAGGTCATGGCGTCGCGCTGAAGAGATTAAAACAGAGACTCGGCCAAGAACCACGCCGGGTGGTGGACGTTTTTCCCGCCATTTTTGGACGTAAGATTGGTGATGACGTGATCTCGATGGCGACGGGTGAAGCGATCGCGCATTTGAATTATCTTTTGGCTTCTGGCGAGGCGGAAAAGAGCGTGGATGCTGATGGCGTGGCTTGGTATCGCTCGCCAAGCTAATCCTTTGCCCGCCATGTTCTCGACAATAATGGCGCGTTAGGTCTAAACCCATAATTGGTCTTTGCAGATGGAGGGCGCGATGCGCGAATCCGGTACGACAAATGGTTGGTTTACGATCGGCATTGCGTTGATCTTTATCGGGGCGTCTCTTTATGGCGTTCTGATCTTGCTCGGGATTGGGTTTGCCATCAATCAGGCCAGCGATGAAGCAGGGGCCCCACTTTGGGGCGTATTACTGATACCGGGCCTTGTCGGATTGGGCTTTCTCGTGCTTTTGGCAAAAGTCATTGTCGACCGGCTGAATAGTGCTGAAGATGACCACTATTCAAATAATGTCGATCAATAAGAGAGGCTCAACATGATTGTGACCATGGGCGAGACGGTGCCAGGCCGTGACGTGGCAGAGATTATCGGAACGGTGAAAGGCAATACCGTTCGGACCCGGTTCTTTGGGCGTGATATTATGGCAGCGCTACGCAATCTGGTTGGCGGCGAAGTCCCAGAGTATACGAAACTGATGGCAGAAGCCCGCGAACAAGCGATTGATCGGATGATTGCGGATGCTGGACGGCAAGGCGCAGATGCGGTGATTTGCCTGCGCGTGACAACCAGTATGATTATGGGTGGCTCAGCTGAATTGCTGGCCTATGGAACGGCTGTAAGACTGTCATGAAAGACGATGTAATGAAGCCAGATGAAGCGTCTGAAGCCCCGCTGACGCTGCAACAGAAAATTGTCAAAGAATTGCGCGAATGGGGCATTACGCTGTCCATTTTTGTGCCGATTTTTCTGATCTTTTCCGGCCTTGTCTACGAGCTTCGGGTGATCCCGTCTGAGAGCATGGTCCCGAACTTACAAGTCGGCGATCGGGTGACGGTAAACAAATTCGCTTATGGCTATTCGCGCAATTCATTGCCGTTCAGTCTTGGCCGCTATGTCCCATTGCCGGAGGGGCGGATCTTTGCTGGAACGCCAGAACGCGGTGATGTCGCTGGGTTCGAACATACTCATACACCGCGCGTAATGATCAAACGCATCATCGGCTTACCCGGCGATACGGTGATCGTTCGCGATGGCCAGCCTGTGGCGATTAATGGCGTGCCGATTGAGCGGACGTTCGATCGTCGTATTCGCTATCGCCAATATGATAATGGACGGTATGTGACCGCTGCAGAGTTTACGGAGTCGTATGACGGAAAATCCTGGGTCGCTCATGATATTGATGGCGAGACCGGCACAAGTATTTCGGTCGTGTTCCAGGTCCCCGAGAAACACTACCTATTCATGGGCGATAATCGGGACAATTCGATGGATGGCCGAAATCTAACAGGCCATTGCCCTGCCAATGATGACGGGGTGATTGATCAGGCGGGATGTCCGCCGCGAGGTGGCACATTGCCGGAGCAAGCATCTGTCGGGTTTGTGCCGTTTCAAAACCTCATTGGTCGCGCCGACACAGTCTTATTTTCTTTCTATCGGTGCAGCCGGGCCGACGCAGAGCCTTGCATGAAAAAGCGCGTCTGGCGCGGTCTTTAATCACGTTTCTCGACCAATTCACCAGATCTGACAGGCGTCCGGTACGCGAATTGCATTAAAATTCGCGTATTAGGTGAGTTGGACAGCTGAATCGTGAAGTATAAACTCTATCGCCCGAAAGACCTCTCGACAGAGCAATGGCAGATCTATGCGGCTCTGCGCGATGCGCGCGCGATTTATGATGATCCATTTTTTGACCCGGATTTTGCTCGCTTGGTGGGCGAAGTTCGTGAAGATACGCGGATCGGTTTCGCCAGCGATCGAAATGGCGTTTTCGCGGTCTGGCCAATGCACATTCGACCTGGCAATTGGGCGCGCCCAATTGGCGCCTCGTTTTCAGATTGGAATGGTCCGATCCTATCAGCGGATACAGCCTTATCTGCACAGGAAATTCTGGCTGGATTTGAAGTGTCTGGATTCACAACTCAAGGCTTCATGCCGGGATCCCTGGCAAAGACGAATGATTTGAAAAGGGTCGGTGCGAATATTTCGGATTTGTCTTCTGGATGGGATAAATATATCTCAGTTCAGGAGGCCCACTGGCCCAAACATTTCAAGAAATTGCGCCGGATCTATCGAAAGATCGAACGCGATCTGGGCGATTTCACATTCGTCTGGCGGGATACTCGCGATACGGCCTTCGAGACCACATTGAAGTGGAAACGCGAGCAATTCGCGCGCACTGGCTATTTTGATGTGCTCAACGCCGCTTGGACGCGAGATTTGCTCGACCGATTAAGAGGGTTTGAAGGCCCGCGCCTCAAGGCCCGATTGAGTACGCTTTCATTTGGCGACTCGCTCGGAGCGGCAGAGTTTAACTTGCAATCCGACACCATTCTCCATGGTTGGATTACGTCATTTGATCAAAATTATCGTAGCTATTCTCCCGGCAGTATTTTGCTTCAACAATTGCTTGAAGCAATGCCACAAGAAGGCCTCACCTCTTATGATGCTGGCCCGGGGCATGACCACTATAAGCGCCATTATGCCAATCAGCAGATGCCGATTGAAAGCGGCGTCATCATCGGGGATACACAATCGCTTCGCCCCGCGCGTTTGGCCGGTAAAGTGTGGCGCTTTGGCGAGCAGGTGATGCCCGGAAAAGCGAGCTCGATTATGGCGCGCGCGCGGCGGCGAATGGATCAAATTGCGGCGGTTGATACAACGCTCAGCGGCCGCGCAAATGGCTTTGTGAACGCCTTACAAAACCGTCCAGTTTAGTCAGGAAGAGGCTTGAAGCCATTTGGCAAGCTGTCTAATCGCGATAGTATGCGTTTCGCGACGGGGGTTGCCATTACGGATCGGGCTGAAAATACGAGAACTAAGCGCGGGCCGATCAT
>JABSQA010000114.1 GCA_013213825.1 Henriciella sp. | reverse complement strand
TGCACAAAAAAAATAAATTGCCTAAGGGGCGAGCGCTTTTAGCAACAGTCGCGCCTGGGTGTGGGAAAAGTTTTCCGGTAGCGGTGCCCGCATAATCATTGCCCGTGACCATATCTGTCCGGTCAAGCGATCGAGTGCATCATCAAGGTCAAAATCCCGACGGACGATTTTTTTCGCAGCGATCTCGGCCAGAATGAGACGCAGAGGGGCGCGAATATTATCTTTCATCCAAGCGCGCCATGTCTCCCCGGCAGCGGGGTCGTCGCTCGCTGCGATCATCGCCACGCGCAACACAGCGTGTCCAGATCCTTGCCGTGTCGCGTCTTCAATGGGTTGAATCAAAGCGGCGATACGTTCGGCTGGATCCCGACCGAGTTTCGACGCATCCGCCACCAAATCCAAAGCGGCTTCGACACACATATTCCCGATCGCCGGCCACCAGCGATAGATTGTTTGTTTTGACGCTTTGGCTTTGCGGGACACCTTATCCACGCTGAATTTCCGCCAGCCATTCTCGGTCATTTCCTCGCGTGTCGCTTGTAGGATCGCCGCGCGCGATTCCTCACTGCTGCGTTGGCCCTTTCTGGGCATAGGTGTCTTTTGCGTCATCGTGCTCATCTGACTGAATTTACTGCTGTTTGCACAAACATGGTACGAACCGTTTGTCTTGGAGAACTTGCACAGAATTGACGTGATGCTGGCAAGAAAATGAGACAAAAAGACAATGATGATCAACCAGCGATTTAGTCAGCGCGAACTCACCTCCCGCGACAAAACGCCCGCTCTGTCTCATCCGATGTGGGCACACGTATTTCGCGACCTATATGCCGGAGTAACTTCAATTTGATTGTGTTTTGGGGCCGTTATGGACGTCGCAATTTCGACCCTTCTTTCTCCGATTATCTTGTTCTTTGCGCTCGGCATGGGCGCGGCGCTTCTTCGATCTCAAATGAGTGTGCCAGAAGCCTTCGCCAAAGGGATGGCGCTGTATTTGATGATGGCCATAGGCCTCAAAGGCGGCGTGGAGATGTCCAAAAACCCGCTCACCATGGACGTTATACTCGTCTTAGGGGCAGGCATCGTTTTGTCATTTCTGATTCCGGCCATTGCCTTCGCATGTCTGCGTGCGACGACCAAGCTTGACCGCGTGGACGCGGCCGCCACCGCGGCTCACTATGGCTCCATTTCTATCGTGACCTTCGTGGCGGCGACGGAAGCGGTGCGCCTGTCAGGCCTAGACAGCGGAGGCCATCTGGTTGCGGTAGCAGCATTAATGGAGACCCCGGCAATCATCACGGCGCTGGTTTTAGCCGCGCGTGGCGGCGGGAAACGCGAAAAACCAGTGGCAGGGTCTGAGCGTGGTGAACTGGTCCGCGAGGTGTTCCTCAATGCTTCAATTGTGGTTCTCGTTGGCGCGCTCATTGTCGGGTGGATCGCTGGCGAAAAGGGCACCGCATCGGTGCAGCCCTTCTTTGTTGATCTCTTCCAAGGTGTGCTTTGTCTCTTCTTACTCGATATGGGGCTGTCCGCAGGGCGGGGCTTAAGGCAAGGTTGGCGTCAACTCAGTCCGATGACTGTTGGGTTCGGGCTTTATATGCCACTCATTGCGGCGGCAATTGCGGCTGGGTTTGCCTATGCGATCGGAATGCCCGCAGGAGATGCGGCACTGCTCATAACGCTTTCGGCCTCGGCATCATATATCGCGGTTCCAGCCGCTATGCGCCTCGCCTTACCGGAAGCCAAGCCGTCAATCTATTTGACCTTATCGCTGGGGGTCACATTTCCGTTCAATGTGACGATTGGCATTCCGATCTATATCTTCTTGGCGCTACTGATTACGGGGCAAAGCTGATCCATGACGAAACATCTTCGCATCGAATTGATCATTGAGCGTATGGCGCACAAACGCGCGTGCCGCGTGCTCGAAGCCGCTGGCATGACCGGCTATACCGTCTTGCCTGCCATGGCTGGGTACGGAAATTCCAAGCGTTGGAGCCGCGATACAGACCTCTCTGCCAGTGGCGATATGGTCGTGATCATTTCCGTCGGCGACGAAGCCAAAGTGCGCGCGACGATGGAGCAGATCGGAGATCTGCTCGGCGCTCATATTGGTATCGTCACAACAACAGAGGTCGACGTCCTTCGACCTGGGCGGTTCTAAGCCTATCCGGCTTCGCGGCCGCGAACCACGGCTTGATCGATAAGCTCGCGCGCTTTCTCTACGCCTGACCAGCTTTCAACCTGGCTCCATTTGCCAGTCTCGAGGTCCTTATAATGGGTGAAGAAGTGCGTGATTTTCTGGACGAGAATGTCGGGTAAATCGTGATAGGTCGCGATCTTATCGTAATAGGCCGTCAGTTTTGGATGCGGAACCGCGAGGATTTTCTCATCAGGACCTTTATCATCGGTCATCATCAACACGCCGACAGGACGGGCGCGGACGACGCTACCCGGCACGAGCGGTCGATTGCCGACTACCATGACATCGATCGGATCACCGTCGAGGCTTAAAGTGTGCGGGACGAAGCCGTAATTACAGGGATAGCGCATCTCGGTATAGAGGTAGCGATCGACGAACATTGCGCCGGAGTCTTTATCGATTTCGTATTTGATCGGATCGCCGCCAAGGGGCACCTCAACGATCACATTAATGTCGTCAGGCGGGTTCTGTCCGGAGATGATTTTGGTGATGTCCATGGGAGGAGGCCTTTGTGACTGCTCATTTTTCGCTGCCCGTGCAGGATTGTTGCCAAAAGGTCAAGCAGTCATTCTGACTTGGCCTGGCTTCGAAGCGGTGCTTAACTCACGCCAATTAGAGTTAGCGTGGACCCGATTATGAATCTGCTTGGAAAATCTGCCATTGCCGCCACCCTGGCTGTGGGACTTATGACGCCCGCAATGGCGCAAGAATTACGCACAGCATCAGAGGGCGTCATCGCCTGTCAATCCGTGGAAGATGCGTTGGAGCGGCTCGATTGCTTTGAGCAAGCTGCAGCAGAATTATCTGCCGCCCTGGCTGTTCCGGAGCCAGCGCCCGTGATCGCGGAGGCTGCACCGACGCCGACCGTTCCTGCCGCCCCGACCGAGCAGGCCGCGACCGCAGTCGCAACCACAGCCGTCGCGACACCTGAAGCGCCAGCCCCAATCCAGCAAGCCTCAGCCGATACGGTTGCAGAACCGGATATCCCGGAGCGGACTTTGCCTTCTTGGATGCCACGCATCACGTTTGGCGGGGATCGCGATGTCGAGAAAGAGCCAGATGAGTTCCGCACCAAGATTACGCGGATTCAGGTGAACAAACTCGGCCGCCATTTCTTCACCACTGAAGAAGGCCATGTCTGGCGCCAGAAGCGCATTCGAGGCATTCGTGCCCCCAAAACGCTGCCCGCCGAAGTCGTGCTTTATCAGAACATCACAGGTGGGCTGCAGCTCAAAATTGTTGAGACCAACCGTATTTACCCGGTCAGCCGCGTCGAGTAGGCCACTAATCGATCAGCGAATAATTGAAGCTGACAGAAATACGGGGATTTTCGGACTGGCTGGTCATGACTTCATGGCGCAGCCAGCTTTCCCACATCAAGATGTCGCCCGCTTCCGGGCGAATGTAGAGAAATCGTTTGGCTTGCATCGGCGCGTCCGTTTTGAGCGGCGGCGTCGCCATCAGCATTGGCAGGCGGGGGTCTTCGAACTTGATCTGGCCGGCGCCATCCGGAACGGCGATATAGCACGTCCCTGAAATCACACTATTGGGGTGGATATGGCCGGAATGATGACCGCCTTCGCCTAGTATGTTGATCCACAGACTGTCACAAACCAAGCGGCCCGTGCCGATATCCCAATGGGCGCGCTCGGCGAAGCCTATGGCGAGCTTGTCTAAGGCTTCGACCAATTCAGCAAAGGCTGGCGCTCGCATCGCCAAATCGTCGAGCGAGGCATAGGATGTATAGCCCGGATATCCTTCGCGCTCGCACCAATCATGCCCTGCTGTATCGCCATCTTCGATCATCCAGCAGGCGGTTTCCAATTCTTCGATCAGAGTCGACTTGGGCAGGCGGCGGCGTTCAATCCGGGTGGAGAATAGAATGTCTTCGGTCATCCGGGTTTCATATCCATGTCGGACGCGCTGGCAATGCTCGGGCTGATTGCGGCACACATACCTCTCACGCAACTCACAACGGAATTTACTTTGCGCCGGTGCGATTCTCTTGTACTGAACAATATACAAATCATTCAGCGCTAAGGAGAGAGCCATGGCGGAGACCAAGTTCACAGTGAACGGAGAGGCGCGAAGCGTCGATATGGATCCGACAACGCCATTGCTCTGGGTCTTGCGTGAACAGCTAAAGTTGACCGGGACGAAATTTGGGTGCGGCATCGCGCAATGCGGCGCCTGCACTATCCATCTTGATGGGATACCGGTCCGTTCCTGTTCGACCCCGCTCGCGGCCGCAGAGGGCGCCGCTCTGACCACAATTGAGGGTGTGGCGGCTGAAGACGGTTCGCGTCATCCGGTTCAAGACGCCTGGGTCGAACATCAAGTGCCACAATGTGGCTACTGCCAATCGGGACAGATTATGAGCGCGGTCGCCTTATTGCGCGATACGCCCAACCCGACCGACGCCGATATCGATGCTGCGATGAGCGGCAATATTTGTCGTTGCGGGGCGTATGGCCGCATCCGCCAAGCCATCAAAACGGCTGCAAGCGCTTAGGCGCCGCACGAAGGAGACCTGAACATGGGAAAATGGACACGCAGAGGGTTTATTGCGGCAGGCCTCGTCGGTGGCGGTGTGCTGGCCGTAGGGGTTGGCATTCGTGAAGGGCACCGCGCGCCAAAACTGGCCGCGATGATGACAGAAGAGGGCGAGACCCTGGTCAATGTCTGGGTCAAACTTGCGCCAGACAATACGATTACAGCGATCGTACCGCATAGCGAAATGGGACAAGGCGTGTTCACGTCTATGGCACAAATGCTCGCCGATGAAATGGATGCCGACTGGCAAACAGTAAGTTTCGAGCAAGCACCCGCGCATGAGGCCTACGCCAATTATCCGCTCGGCCGAGACTATATTTTGGGCGACACAAAAGTGCCCGGCTTTGTTCAGGACACGCTAAATGGCGGCTTTTTGCGGATTGCCCAATCCATGGGGCTGCAAATCACGGGCGGCAGCACAGCCGTTCGGTTCACCGGCATGGGCGGTATGCGCATTGCTGGTGCCGCAGCGCGCGAGATGATCGTTAAAGCCGCGGCCAAAACCTGGGACGTGCCAGCCCGTGAGCTGCGCACTGAAAACAGCTATGTGCATCATGATGCCAGCGGACAATCCGTGCCTTATGCAAGCTTTGCAGAGCGTGCGGCCACCTATAAGCCGCCAACCCAGCCTAAGCTGAAAACACCAGATCAATATACGCTGATGGGAACGTCCGTGCCGCGCTTTGATATTCCCGCGAAGACCGATGGTACGGCCGAGTTCGGCATTGATGTCGATCTTCCAGGGATGAAATATGCCGCTGTCATCGGTCCACCCGTCTTGGGCGCTGAGACGGTCTCAATCGATGATACATATGCTCGCGACATGCCCGGTGTGATCAAAGTGATGGATCAGGGGCATTTTGTTGCGGTCGTCGCTGAGGGCTTTTGGCTAGCTGAGAATGCCGTGCGCCAATTGGATGTCACCTGGTCGCAAACCGGTGCGGAAAAGCTCAATCAAGCAGACGTGTTCAATCTTCTTCGCACGGCCATGGATGAGGTTGGCGATAAAGGGGAAGAGGATATCGCGGTCGGCAATGTACGACGCGCGACAGAATCAGCCGCTCGGGTCTATGAAGCAGAATATTCGGTGCCGTTCTTGGCGCATGCCGCGATGGAGCCGATCAATGCGACCGCTTGGGTGCGGGAAGACAAAATTGACCTCTGGTCGGGGCTACAAAACCCATTGGCGGTCCGCGATGAGATTGCTGGCGCAACGGGTGTGAAGAAAGCCAATGTCACGGTGCACAATGTCTTTCTGGGTGGCGGCTTCGGACGTCGCTCAAATCCCGATTATCCTCTGATGGCCGTTGAGATTGCCAAAGCGTTTGATCATCCGGTCAAAATGATCTGGTCGCGCGAACAGGACACACAGCAAGACTGGTATCGCCCAGCTTCCGTGAGCCGCTTCAAAGCTGGATTGGACGAGACCGGCATGCCTGTCTCCTGGGATAATTTGTTCACGCAAAAGCATGATCCGCCAGAGGCCTCGCACATTCCGTATAAAATCGACAATCAGTTGATCCATTATGCGCATGTCGATCACCATGTTCGATTCGGACCGTGGCGGTCTGTGGATCACACCCAGCATGGCTTTTTCATTGAGAGCTTTATCGATGAGCTTGCCGACCAGGCGGGCATGGATGGCTATGCCTATCGTCGCAAACTGGTTGACCATGCACCGCGCTATCTCACGGTTCTGGATGCTGCCGCCAAAGCGGCCGGCTGGGGGCGGGACGTTCCAGAAGGACACGGCCTCGGCATCGCCTTGGTCGACTCATTTGGTACGGTTGTGGCGCAGGTTGTCGAAGTCGATGTCACGGGGCCAGAACCGAAAGTGGTGCATGTCTGGTGCGCTGCCGATCCTGGCTATGCGATGAACCCGGACGGCTTCATCGCGCAGATTGAAAGCGGTATCATATACGGCCTAACGGCAGCGCTTTACGGCGATATCACGATTGAAGACGGTGCTGTGGTTCAGTCCAATTTCCACGACTACCCGATGCTGCGAATGAATGAAGCGCCCGACATCTCGGTCGAGATTACCAATAGCGGCGCCAAGGTCGGCGGTGGCGGTGAGCCGGGCACACCGCCCATTGCGCCGGCGCTGGCCAATGCGGTCTTTGCCGCCACCGGTATCCGTGTGCGCTCGCAGCCGATCGCCAATTTCAAACAGGGGCTGACCTAACCTGCACCTCTAGGCGGCGAAGTGGACGGGCATCGCTGATAGTCCCCGCGTGCCCAGGCGTCGGGACCATTTCAGCCGCTCACCCATGGCCAGGTTGGGCCAGCGTTCGACAATCTTTGAGAGCGTCAATTCTGCTTCCATTTTGGCGAGGTGGAGACCCAGGCAAATATGCGGTCCGCCGCCCCATCCTGTGTGACGGTTAGGCCGACGTGTGAGATCGAGTGTGAGCGGATCCTCGAACACGTCCGGGTCGAGATTGGCTGCGCCCAACAGCGCCATGACTTTATCGCCGCGCGAAACCGGGATTCCAGCGAGCTCCGTGTCTTCAATGACAAAGCGCGGCTTTGTCATATGCACGGGCATGGCAAACCGCATCAACTCATCAACCGCCACCCGCCAGCCGTCTTCATCCAATTGCTTTGCCCGCTCCCAGGCGCCCGGCTCGGTCAGCAAGGTGTAAAGACCGCTAGAAAGGAGATTAGTTGTGGTGTCGTGCCCGGCAACAAATAGGACAAGGACGAGGGAAACAAGCTCGTCTTCGCTCATCTTGTCGTCCTCAGCCTCGGCTTCAATCAAGGCACTGAGTAGGCCGGGTCTTGGATCGTGTCGCGCGCGCTCAATCTCGGCTCGCAGCTGTTTGATCACCCCACCCATGCCCATCAAGGCGCGCAGGATGCCGATGGTTGAAGAGGCTTCAGAAAACCCAGCAATGGTTTGTGTCAGGCGGTCTTGTGCGGCCTCGGTCAATCCCAATAGTCGACTAATCACGTTTAAGGGGAGCGGACGGAAAACCGCGCTGACCAGATCGACTTCCGCCTCTGCCGCGATCGAGTCCAAATAGGAGTCGACCATTGCGCTGACGTTCTTTCGGTTGGCTTCAATCGCGGCGCGTCGAAATGGGGCATCTGCCGTCCGGCGTAGGCGTTGGTGATCGGGATCATCGAGCGATAACAGGTTCTCAGCCAATAGCCGCAGAGATTGCGGCATAAAGGGTAGACCAAACGCCTTTTTATGCCCCGCATTGCGCGCATCGACCGCGAACAAATCTGTGCGTTTCAATACCGTTTGCACAGCTTCATGCGTGAGCGCGGCTTGGATCGGCCCGAAAAGCGGAATTCGGGTTTGGACAAACGGCCCCTCAGCCAACGCCTCGGCAAGGATCCGGTGCGGTGATGCTTTGAAGTCGAGTGCGGTCAGATCTAACTTGCGCATATTCGCTTCTATCGCAGATAGACCGAGCCTACAATTTTACCTATCGCGGCGTACAAGCGGGCAGATTTACATCTGCATCGTCCAACCTTCGACGCCCATAGCAGCCTGGCGCACCGCTTCACTCATGGTCGGGTGCGCATGGCAGGTGCGGGCAATGTCTTCTGAAGAGGCACCGAACTCCATCGCAATGGCCACTTCATGGATCATCTCGCCGACGCCGACGCCAATCATATGCGCCCCAAGGATTTTGTCCGTGCCTTCCTCGGCCAGGATTTTTACGAAACCAGTGGTCTCGTGATTGGTGCGGGCGCGCGAATTGGCCATGAAGGGGAATTTGCCCTTCTTGTATTTAATCCCGGCCTCTTTGAGCTGCTCTTCGGTTTTGCCGATCGTCGCGATCTCTGGATTGGTATAGACCACGCCTGGCACCAGATCGTAATCGACATGACCCGCTTTGCCCGCAATGAGCTCAGCCACAGCTGCGCCATCATCCTCGGCTTTGTGCGCGAGCATGGGGCCAGCAATACAGTCTCCAATCGCCCAAACGCCGGGGGCCACTTTGAAATGATCAGTGGTCTCAATCACACCGCGGCGGTCGGTTTTACCACCAACCGCTTCGAGCCCTAGGCCTTCCGTGTAAGGGCGGCGACCAACGGCAACGATGACGATGTCCGCGTCCAGCGTCTCTGCATCGCCACCTTGCGCTGGTTCCATAGTTAGCTTGAGCTTGGTTTTCAGCTTTTCAACGCTGGTCACTTTGGTGCCCAGTTTAAAACTCAGGCCTTGTTTTTTGAAGGTGCGCTGCGCTTCTTTGGCAATTTCATTATCTGTGCCCGGCAAGATGCGGTCGAGATATTCGATCACCGTGACTTCGGACCCGAGTCGAGACCAAACGCAGCCCATTTCCAAGCCAATCACGCCAGCGCCAATCAGGACCAGTTTCTTGGGGATGGATTTCAGACTCAAAGCGCCTGTGTTGGACACACTCCGCTCTTCATCAATTTCACTGCCTGGCAGTGTCGACGGTTCAGACCCGGTGGCTATGACGATGTTTTTTGTCGTCAGCGTCTGGGTTTTGCCGTCAGGACCGGTCACCTCAACTTGACCAGGGCCTTTGATTTGACCTTTGCCCTGGAAATGGTCGACTTTGTTTTTCTTGAGCAAGAATGCGACGCCTTTCGTGAGCCCGTCGACCGCATCTGCTTTCTGCGCCATCATTTGCTCAAGATCGATTTCCAGCTTACCGGTCTTAATGCCCATATCGGCAAAGTCGTTTTTCGCAGCCGCATAGGCTTCAGACGCATGCAACAAGGCTTTGGACGGGATACACCCAACATTCAAACAAGTGCCACCAAGTGTATCGCGCATTTCGATACAAGCGGCCTTCAGCCCCAACTGTCCCGCCCGGATTGCGCAATTATAGCCCCCTGGGCCTCCGCCGATAATCACGACGTCATAGGAATCTGCCATTGAATTTTGCCTGTGTCAGCTCGCCAAAAGAATCTGGCGGCAACCTAGTGTCGTCGGCAGCAAATGCAATCGTAGAAACGTCTTAAGGGCGACGTAATGTCAGAATAAGGACAGATAAGGCGATCGCGGCGAGGCCGAAGATCACTTCATCCATCCACAAACCTGAATCTGCGCCCGATGCCGCCATCAATCCACCGAGAATAGCGAAGAAGATCGAGCCAATCGTCGCAATCGTACCGCCCGCCCGCAAATGGACCGCGACCATTAGTCCACCAAGGGTCATCAGGGCCGCACTGACGATACGAATAATGCTGGTCGGTGGGTCGAGCAGGGCGCTGGCAAGATCGCTACCGCGTTCCATGATCGTCAATACGGGCGTGATCCCGCCCCAAGCCAGCCAAAGCCCCAGGCCCAGCATGACCATTCCAGCCAGTTGTCTGATCATGAATTATTTCTCCATCCGAACTCTATGTGACGGATTTGACAGGGATTTGCAAACACGCCGGAAAGACGCGGTGGTTATTTCGCGGCTCGAATGTGGCAGATTAGTGGCGACGCTGCCGCGCCATCATTTTGCGGCCCTCAGCCGCAAAATGCGCGCGTTGTCGCGCAATCGCCGCTGGGACGTGTCGACGGGTCGGTTTTTTGGGCTTCGTGATCGCGGCCTCGGTGGGCTGTGCCATGACAATGACTTGGGCGTCCGCGGGAATATCTGCAGCTGCGACGGGCTTTGGTTTGGGCTTAGGCGAGCGGCAAAGCTCCCAAACGGCGATACCGAGTAGAACAGCCCCGGCAGCGGCCCCGGCTACCGCACCTTCTCCGGCGCTGAGATCGCGCCACCAGCCTGGTTCGAAGTCGACCAAGAAGACACATGGGAATCCGGCCACGGCCCCCATGAAATACCAGATCCGGGCCGCCTTCTGCCGATTTCCAAGACTGAGCGCGGCCGCATAGAAACACAGCGCAGCTAAGAAATAGGGCGCGCCATACGCAATTCCGAGCTGGCGCCAGTCGATCCCGGTCAGACCTGAAAGCGCTTCTTCTTCGAGCGTGAAACTCGCCAACATCATCAAACTCGGCCAGCGGATCGCAGCCATTGCCCCAAAGGCAAAGGCAAATGCATAGAGCGCAATAAGTAAGGCGATCAGTCGTCGTGGCAGTTTTTCTTAATAGACCCGTAAAATTGATATGCGATGCACATGGTCGAAGGAATTGCGTTATGTTTCGATCTGCACCCCCTCAAGTCCCGATGGCGCTTATGTCTGCCGGTGTCTTTCCTTTCGCTTCCGCGGCTGGGGCGATGTTCATTTGGCGGGTTGATTATACGCAAATGTTTGGCGCAGCGACGTG
>JABSQA010000113.1 GCA_013213825.1 Henriciella sp. | reverse complement strand
TTTGATGTGATGCTTGCGGGAGTCTATTAAGTGCAAGCCACTGACGTGCCATCTGGTTGTCAAAGCGATTGGATCACGGTGACGGCTGCAGATGGCGGCCCAAGCTCCTACAAGACTTACAAATATGTAGAGCAGGGGGGCAATCCGCTGGCTCTACGTATGCCGGCGGAACCTGGCCTGTATGAGCTGCGCTATGTCCTTGGTCGCCCCGCGCGAGTCTTGGCCAGCATCCCCATCGAAGTCACCGGCGTGGCGGCCAGTATGGAAGCCCCTGATCAGGTGCCCGCTGGCGGCTTGTTCTACGTCACTTGGACGGGACCTGGATACAATGATGATTGGGTCACCGTCGTCCTCCCGGACGCCGCGCCGCGGGCATATATGGACTATGCCTATACCCGTGAAGGCGATGTCTTAGAGCTGCGCGCGCCCCTCGAACCGGGCGAGTATGAGCTTCGATATGTGCAAGCGGGCCAAGAAGTGATCGGCACACGCGCGCTAACGGTCACGCCGGTCGAAGCGGCCATGGATGCTCCCGACACCGTAGAGGTGGGCACCTATCATGACATTGGCTGGACCGGACCGGGCGACAATAATGATTGGCTGACCATTACGCGGCCGGACGAACCCGACAATCGCTATACCGATTACGCCTATACGCGCGAGGGCGATGTTCTCACTTTGCGAATGCCACTCGAGCCCGGAAATTGGGAATTGCGTTATGTGCAAAATGGCAAAAAAGTCCTGGCTGCAAAGTCAATTGAAGTGGTTGAGCGCGTCGTCACTCTGACCGCCCCTGACTCCGCGATCGTCGGCTCCGACGTCACGATCGAATATGATGGTGGATCGAACCGGAATGATTGGCTGACTGTGGTCGCGCCAGACGCGGCTGCAAATCGCTATGGCGATTATGCCTATAGTCGAGAAGGCAATCCTGTGACCATCAAAATGCCTGTGGAGCCCGGTACGTATGAGTTGCGATATGTCCTCGATGGTCGGCGTGTGATCGGGGCCAAATCGATTATGGTCGAAGACGCGGATGCGAGCGTGACGGGACCAGACAAGATTGGCGCAGAGCAGCAATTCAGTGTCGATTGGACGGGGCCAGGCAATCAAAATGATTGGATCACCATTGTAGCACCTGATGCTGGCGACAATCGCTATGGCGATTATGCATATACACGTGAAGGCAATCCGGTCCTCATTCGTGCGCCGAAAGATCCTGGGACATATGAGTTGCGCTATGTTTTGGACAATAAGCGGGTGATCGCGCGCACGCCGATCATTGTTGAGTAGGCTACAGAGGACGCTTTCGATCTTGGCGGCGATTATGCTAGTCGGACAGGATGAAAGCGTTCTTCTCTGACCACCAATCCCGCCATGCTCCCGCGCTTGAATTGCAAAACGGCGCGCTGGTGCCGCATGCTGAATCCCAAGCGCGGGTGGATGCGATAAAGTCGGTTTTGCCCGATCTACAAATCCCGGCGGATTTTGGTTTGGACCCTATCCTCGCCATCCATGATCCCGCCTATATCGACTTCTTGAAGCGGGCGCATAATGATTGGCTTGCAGCAGGTCGACCCGGCGATGCCTTCCCCTATGTCTTTCCAGTGCGGGGACGCAGGCCCCTCAACCTTAGTCGGATTGATGCAGAGCTTGGCCAATATGCCTATGATTGTGGGACCCCCGTCGCGGCAGGCACTTGGGAAACGGTCTATTGGAGCGTCCAGAGCGCTTTGTCTGGGCTTATGCATGTCCTGAATGGCGCTCAGAGGGCTTTCGCGTTTTGCCGTCCACCGGGCCATCATGCAGGACGCGACTATATGGGGGGCTATTCGTATTTGAACACGGCGGCGATTGCGGTTGCGCATGCCCAAGCAAATTGGGTCGGCCGCGTCGCGGTGTTGGATGTCGATTATCATCACGGCAATGGCACACAGGACATTTTCTATGACCGCGGAGATGTGTTGACGGTGTCATTGCATGCTGATCCGAAAATGGACTACCCGTTTTATTGGGGGCATGCGGACGAGACGGGATCCGGCCAAGGAAACGGTTTTAATCTCAATCTCCCCATGCCGCGCGGTACCGTTTGGAGCGATTACAAAACCACTTTGCAGCAAGCCTTGGAGCGCGTGGAAGCTTTTGATCCAGAATTGCTCATCGTGCCGTTTGGCGCTGATACTTATGTTGGTGACCCGATCAGCTTTTTCAGCATCGAAACGGCGGATTATACCGAAATGGCACGAATGATCGCTGCCTTAGGCAAGCCGACTTTGATCTGTATGGAAGGGGGGTATGCGCTAGATGCGCTCGGGGCAAATGTCTCGGCGTTTTTGAAAGGGTTTGAGGGTTAAGCCCAATGCTCTTTGAGTAACCCTGCCAAGACATCCGCCCGTTCGATGATGGACCAGTGGCCCGTGTCAGCCTGTTTCTCTAGGCGCGAACCGGTTTCGGCGCAGAATTTCTCCGCGACCCAGGTCGGGACATAAGGGTCGTTCTCACCCCAAAAAACCAGACCACGCGTGGGAAGGTTTTTCGTCTCATCCCACCACTCACTGCCCGCGGTCTTCGCGGAGCGATAGAGTCTCAAAATGGCTTTGCGCATATGCGGCGACCAATGCCTGGCCTCGATCGATGCCAAATCGGCCGGAATGCCGGCAGCGTGTAAAGCTTTGCAGAGCTGTCCTTTACGTGTCGCAGCCATCACAAGCTCACCGAGAATGGGAGTCTGCCACATCCGCGCCATACGGTGCCATTTATACTCTGGATGGGGCAGGGCATTGGCGACGCACCATGAATTGACCAGATCCGGGCGCAAGCTGGCGACGCGAATGGTGATGATGGCGCCCCAATCATGGCCGACCAATTCCACCGGTCCCGCCTCAGCGTGGGCCTTGGCAATTTCTTCTAGATACCAATCGACATAGGCTTCTTTGGTCGAAGCGAAGTCTGCCGGGGCTGGAGCGACAAAACCTGGCATGGCCGGTGCGCGATAAGCGTCCGTGGTCAAGCCAAGTTCAGAAATCACAGGATCCCACATTGACGGCGTGTCCGGGACCCCATGCAGAAACAGTTTCAAACCCATCTTGCTTCCCCTAAGTCAGACTTGTTTCCCGCCAGTTTGAGGGACATTGTTGCCAAGAACAAGGAGGATAAGCGCATGAAAACTGCCATCACTGAGATGTTTGGTATTGAGCACCCGATTATTCAGGGTGGAATGCACTATGTTGGGTTCGCCGAAATGGCGGCAGCGGTTTCCAATGCTGGAGGCCTCGGCATCATTACCGGGCTGACGCAAAAGACCCCCCAGGATCTGGCCAATGAGATTGCGAAGTGTAAGGACATGACGGACAAGCCGTTCGGCGTGAACATCACTTTCCTTCCCACACTGAACCCGCCTGATTATCCAGCCATTGTGAAAGCGGTCATTGATGGCGGTGTGAAAGTGGTTGAAACCGCAGGGCGAAATCCACAGCAGGTGCTGCCACATCTGAAGGATGCTGGGATCAAAGTGATCCATAAATGCACATCTGTGCGCCACTCTCTCAAAGCCCAGGACATTGGCTGTGACGCCGTTTCTGTCGATGGATTTGAGTGCGGGGGGCACCCTGGCGAAGATGATGTGCCAAACATGATCCTCTTGCCGCGCGCCGCTGATGAGCTCGACATTCCCTTCGTCTCATCCGGTGGACAAGCTGATGGCCGGTCACTCGTCGCTTCGCTCGCCATGGGCGCACAGGGTATGAATATGGGCACGCGATTCATCGCCACCAAAGAAGCGCCGGTGCATGAAAATGTGAAACAAGCGATTGTCGCCGCCTCTGAGCTCGACACGCGTCTGGTCATGCGCCCGCTGCGCAACACGGAACGCGTGCTGACCAATGCGGGCGTAGAACGCCTGCTCGAGAAAGAGAAAATGCTCGGCGATAAGCTCAAATTCGAAGACATTATCGACGAAGTCGCAGGCATCTATCCAAAAATTATGATGGAAGGCGAAATGGATGCGGGGGCATGGTCCTGCGGCATGGTCGCTGGACTGATCTACGATATCCCGACCTGCAAGGAGCTCATTGACCGGATCATGGCCGAGGCCGATCAGATCATTAATGAGCGCTTGGCCGGCTTCATGAAGGGCACGGTTAGCGCCTAGCCAATAGTTGACGACACTTTTTAAATGGCCTGCAGGGCTCCTCGCTCGCAGGCCGTTTTTATTGGAGGAGATGTAATGAGCGAGATTCAAGGCCGCGTGGCCTTTGTCACTGGCGGAGCAAGTGGTCTTGGCCTGTCTATGGCACGGATTCTTTTGCGCCGCGGCGCCAGCGTCATGCTGGCAGACCGGGACGCTGACGGCTTGGAACGGGCTGTGGCCGAGCTGTCCCAAGACAGCAATACCGTATCCTCAGTGGTCTGCGATGTTGCTGAGGCGGGGGCGATTGAGGAAGCCGCCCAGAAGACGGTCGAGCATTTCGGCAAGATACATATCGTCGCTAACAATGCCGGCGTTGGTCTCGGCGGCCAGCCAGGTGAAATCCCGATTGAGGATTGGCGTTGGATTGTCGACATCAACCTGATGGGTGTCGTGCATGGGGTAGAGACGTTCACACCGCTGATTCAGTCACATGGCGAGGGCGGGCATTTCATCAATACCGCGTCCATGGCTGGCCATGTCGCACCGGGCGGCATGGGCCCATACAATGCCACAAAATACGCGGTCGTCGGTTATTCTGAAAGCCTCAAGGCCGAACTGATGCCGCATAAAATAGGCGTCAGCGTTCTGTGCCCAGGTTGGGTCGCTACGAATATTCATACGACCGGTTTTGGACGTCCGTCGAACACCGTCCCCCTAGAGCAGGCGAAACAAGATCCTCAATTCCAAGAAATGGACGCCGTCATCAAAGGCGGATTGGATCCCGACAAAGTTGCGGAATGGGTGGCCGAATGCGTCGAGTCAGACCGCCTCTATATCTTCACACATGAGTCGATGAAAATTGGCATCGAGATGCGCTACGCACAGATCAAAGCCGACTATGATGCGATCATCGAGGACGGCCGGTTCGACGGCTAGGCCTCGATATCTATCAGGGCCGCTTGGCGCGCAATGTGTTCGTCAATCGGGGCCGAGATGCGACACGCAGCAGCGCGTTTCAAAGCGGCCTGGGCCTTTGATCCATTGCCCTGCGCGCGTGCGAGTTTCGCCCGTGCAAGATGATAGCCTGGAAGGTCCTGTGCGGCGGCCAATGTCTCGGCTTTGTCCAATTGAGTTTGGGCGCTAGAAATCTCGCCCGCATAAATTAAGCTCACGGCCAAGTTGACCGAGACGGCGAGGGAAGGGGCTTGCTGATTCAGCAGTGAATAGAGCTGAACGATAGCGGGCCAATCTGTTCCTTGCCAGGTTCGCGCTTGCGCATGGACGGATGCGATACCGGCTTCCAGATGATAGCGCGTTAGGCTTGGGCTTGATTGTGCGGCTTGCAATTGCGCGAAGCCATCAAAAATCATCTCCTGATCCCACTTGGTGCGGTCTTGTTGCTCCAGAGTCAGCAGGCTGCCATCAGGCCCCGCGCGGGCAGGAAAGCGCGCCGTTTGGAAGAGGAGAAGCGCATGCAAAGCATGGTGCCCAGCGGTTTGACCATCCGTTTGCGCCAATAAGCTCTCAGACAAGCGAATGGCTTCGCGGCAAACATCCTCGCGGAACAAGACATCCCCACGTCGGGGTAAGTAACCCCAGGAGAACATCAGATAGATCATTTTCAGCAGCTGAGGCAGACGATCTTTCAAGGCAAACCGGGTCGGGAATCGCGCCAGTTCACCCGATTGATTGCGCAATTGCCGCTTGGCCCGCGCAAGGCGTTGCGACAGCGCATCTTCCTTCAGGAAAAACAGAGCCGCGGTTTCAGCAGCAGTGAAGCCGCACACGGTTTTCAACGCTAAGAAAAGTTGGTCCTGCGGCGCTAAGGCTGGATCGCAACAGAGCACCATTAGGTCGAGTTCTGGATCGCTGAGTGACGGGGTGATGATATCAGACTCTTCACTGGCGAGGTCCCAATCATCATCAATTCCGAGTTCGCGCGCGGACCGGCGAATACGGTCAATTGCGGTGTTGCCAGCGACGCGGCGGAGCCAGGCCCGTGGATTGTCGGGAACGCCTTTATATGGCCAGGTGGCGAGGGCTTTGACGATTGCGTCTTGGGCGACGTCTTCGGCAAGGTCGACTTTGCCCGGGCCGAGCCGCGATACGAGGCTGGAGATCAACCAGCCTCGCTCTCGTCGGATCGTTTCGTCCAACAATTTATGTATGTCTGACGAAGGGCTCATCAGTCGTCCGCGGAGGCGTCCGTTTGACGAATGATGATCGTCTCATTGTGCTTCATATGCGGGTGACTACGAGCGATTTCGACCGCTTCATCATAGTCTTCGGCATTGATCACCATATAGCCGCCGAGGATTTCTGCGACCTCGGCGAATGGTCCGTCATGAACTTCAATCGAGCCGGACTTATTGGTGACGATCTTACCGCCTTCATCGAGCAATTTCTCGCCGCCTTCAAACTTGCCCTTGGCGCTCATCTCTTCGACCCAGCCAATATAGTCTTTCATAAGGTCCATGAACTCGTCTTCACCGAGATTGGTGTAGCGGTCCGGGGCGTGGGGCAGCATCAAAACAAATTTAGCCATATTTTCCTCCCTCCAGAGGTCAGTTGAAAGATCCCGCTTGATTGCGGCATCTGTCAACCAGACGATTGGAGCGAGGCGATACTGACAGCGCTCAGAAATTTTTTTAAGAAAGTGCAGCAGCGTCCGAAATGGCAGCGGCGATGGCTGTTTCATCCATCGACTTGTCCACGGTGGAGATCACCTCTCGCGTGTCTAGATTGATCAGGTAAAGACGACCGGTTTTGATTTTGTCGCCGAACTGGCTGCGCATCGTCTCGCCAATGCCCAATGTCTCGGCGTCGCTATAGAACGCGTCTGCGTCTCGAGATGAAAAATCTATCGTCGCAAATTCGACGCCTTCAAACGCATTCGCCGCTTGCACCGCTTTGACTTTTGGATCGAGGGCTTTGCAGCTCCCACACCAACTCGCATAGCTGAGCACAGCCAAAACGCGTGTATTCTCGGCGGGAACGGTGACGGCGGCGCGTTCCGCGGCTGGGATCGCGGCTTGGCCACATGATGCGACGAGGATCGCGGTGGCTGCGGCTAGAATGAGTCTCATGGGAAGCCCTCCTAAAGGTGGGATAAGGCATAGCATGGGCTGGTAAATGAACAGCCTCACATTCGCGTTATCCGCGTGCCTCTTCAGCCCCGCGGCGGGCAAGCTCATCCGCTTTCTCATTGCCTTCATCGCCAGCATGGCCTTTGACCCAGACCCACTTAATCTCATGCCGCGCACAAGCTTCGTCTAGAGCTTGCCACAAGTCTTTATTCTTGACCGGTTTCTTGGCAGCGGTTTTCCAGCCATTTTTCTTCCAGCCATGGATCCACTTGGTCAGGCCGTCTTTGACATAGGTGCTGTCTGTATTCAGCGTGACCTTGCTTGGCTTTTTGAGGGCGTTTAGCGCTTCAATTGCGGCCTGCAATTCCATACGATTATTCGTCGTATCGGGCGCACCGCCATAGAGTTCCTTGCGGCGCGTCCCGGCCACGAGCAAGACACCCCAGCCGCCAGGGCCTGGATTGCCGCTGCACGCACCATCGGTCCAAATCTGAATATCAGTCTTTACCATGCGGCGTCAGTTGGGAGGATTTGAGCGCTCGGTCAAGGCGATGAGGTCATGCGTCAAAAGACATCGACCTGGATTTGTTTGACCTGCTCAGCAGGCCTAACGATGCCACGAAAAATTGCGCCACACACCAGTCCGGCGACGGCGCCGATCAAGGCTCCCATGAAAAAGCCGCTCACGGCTGGGAGCAGGTTGGCCTCAGTCACGATGTAAGACGAAATACCGGTCGTACCCCCGACCAATAGGCCGCCCCAAATTGCTCCCCAGCGATAATATGGCGCGGCATGGACGATGCCGCGGCGCGGAAAGCGGCCCAGTGAAAAGCCAATGGCCAGCCATGCCGCTGGAACGGTGAAATAGGCAAAGAACCAATTCATTGCCGACATGAGTGTGGCGAATCCGATGCCCTGCAAGATCCCATTATCCGCGAACACCAAGCCAACATCGCGGCCGAACAGTCCACCGATCTGGAAGGCGAGAAACAGCAGAATGACCCCAATCAGCGTAACCAGGACACAAGCGGCCATACCACAGAGAAAACTGGCTAATCCGATCCGTTTGAACTTGGCCACGGTTGGAACAGTATAAGAGGATGGAGCCGCGCCACCCTGTGGGGCGTCCGGTCGAACCGTTCCATTTGGACCAAACTCAGCCATATTGCTTTCCTTGCTGCGACCTTGGCATGCGATCGTGTGTCAGAATAGACGGCAATCTGTCCCTGACGAGGCGGCAATTGGGTTGGATTGAGGTTGTCTGACGCGCCGTGAATGCGGTAGGCAGGCGCTATGACGAACACCCCCCCCGCCGCCATATGTCTGATCGGAGACGAATTGCTCTCGGGTCGCACGCGGGACATCAACACACAGACCATTGCCCGCTATTTGGCGCCATTTGGAATTCCCGTGCGAGAAGTGCGCATCGTTCCGGACGAACAAGATCGCATCGTTGAGGCCGTGAACGCGCTGCGCGCAGCCTATACTTATGTTTTTACCACGGGCGGGATCGGCCCCACGCATGATGATATTACGGCAGACGCCATTGCAGCGGCCTTTGGAGTTTCAATTGGGGAACACCCAGAAGCCGCGGCACTGCTAGAAGCGCGTTATAAGGAAATGGACACCGAATTTACCCCAGCGCGGCGGCGCATGGCGCGGGTGCCAGATGGCGCATCTCTGATCGAAAATCCGGTATCAGGTGCACCCGGTTTCCAAACCGGAAATGTTTTCACCTTGGCGGGGGTCCCGAAAATTGTCGAAGGCATGCTCGGCGATATTGGGCGCCGATTGGAGACGGGCACGATCGTGCAAAGCATTACTGTGCGCGGCGCGGGGCTTCGCGAAGGCGATGTTGCCGAAGCTCTGACCGCGCTGGCAGATGCGCATCCGAATGTAAGCCTCGGATCGTATCCCTGGTTCCAAACGCTTCATGATCATGGTGTGGCTCTCATCGCGCGCGGGACGGACGAGAGCGAACTCGAATCGATTCGAAATGATCTTGACGCCCTGGTCCGCGGGCAGGGGGTCGAGCCCGAACATCTATCTGGAGAAGCCTAGCCGGCACACTCCCCACACAGATCATAAGGAGAATAATATGTCAGAGCCAATCGTATTGGTGGAGCGTGATGGCCCCGTCGCAATCGTCACGTTGAATCGTCCAGATGCGCTAAACGCTTTGAGTCGGGCGCTACGGGCCGAATTGGTCAAAACGTTTGCTGAGCTCGCCACGGATGAAAGTGTGCGCGTGGCAGTTCTCACCGGCGCAGGGCGCGCTTTTACAGCGGGCGTCGATCTTAAAGAAGCTGGACAGACCGGATTTGCCCTCGGTGCCGATGGTGGCGAGATTGATTTGGCGAAAGGCCTGGCGGCGTTTCCCTGGCCGATCATTGGTGCGATCAATGGGTTCGCAATTACGGGTGGATTTGAGCTTGCACTGATGTGTGACGTCTTACTGGCGTCTGAGAACGCCAAATTCGCCGATACGCATGCACGCGTCGGGATTATGCCCGGTTGGGGGCTCAGTCAGAAACTCTCGCGCTTGATTGGCATCAGCCGCGCGAAGGAGCTTTCCTTCTCTGGCAATTTCCTCGATGCGGAGACGGCGGAACGCTGGGGCTTGGTCAATCGGGTCTATAGCGCCGACGATTTGCTGCCTTCAGCGGTTAAACTGGCGCATGAAATGGCTTCTTGTGATGCCGTTCTGTTGCGCAACTATAAGCGCGTGATTGATGACGGGTTTGCCAGCAGCTTTGGCGATGGCATGCGGCTCGAAGTGAAGCGATCCGCAGCCCACGCTGAAAGCGTTACAGCCGAATCTGTCGAGGCCGCGCGACAGGCTGTGACCGCCCGTGGACGCACCCTGAATGACTAAAAAAGGCAAGAATCGAGCGGAATTGGAGCCAAAATCAGTTTGAGACCTGGCGACAATTAGGAAAGGCCATTAGTCTGTTGCAATTCCGCCGCGCCGGAGTAAAAAAATCGGGAATTAACGGCATTCCTATGGGGCCTGGCCTCGCGCTTGCAGAAAAAAGCGCGTAGGTTCGGCGTTCTACGGAATGGTCCGTAAGTTCCTGCGGTCGTGAAACAATGGTGTTCTCACGGCAGACACAAGGGGAAGAGTATGAAGAAAACTCTTATGTGCGCAACCGCTGTGACCGCTTTGGCGGGCTCCAGCCTTGTCGCTCAAGCAGAAGATGGCTGGTACGGTCGTGCCGACATCGGGATTGTCGGCGAATCGAGCAAGCTCGACCACGACGCTGAAGCGGGTATTCCATTTACACTGGGCGGTAATTCAGAAGTAGACAACGGTCTTCTGGGCAGCCTTGGTGTTGGTTACGCGTTCGGCAATGGTTTCCGTCTTGAGACCGCGCTAACGCACCGTGATGCTGATCTCAGCCCGACTGGCGGCATCAATGGTACTGGATTTCCAGCCAGCACTTCGACATTGATCTACAGTGAACACGGCGATGGCGACCTCCAAGCTTGGGACTTGATGGTCAACGTGCTTTACGATTTCAATCGCGATTCAAACTTCCAGCCATATCTCGGCGCGGGTGTTGGCGCGATGCAAATTGATGCGAGCTCTCGGAACATTGCTGCGGTCCAAACGGACGGCAGCGGAACGGTTATTGGCGGTCCATTTGGTGCCAATGGCTTCAATGATTCTGAAACCGGTCTGGCGTTGCAAGCGCTCGCCGGTGTTGGCATTGGCGTTACGGATCGTCTGACTCTGGACCTCGGTCTTCGTGCACTGAACATCCAGGATCTGGACTTCACCGGTGTTAATGAAGTTGGCAGCGCAGTGAGCTATCAAGCGGATTATACCGATTATAGCGCCACGGGCGGCCTGCGTTACGCGTTTGGTGCGCGGCCGCCACCACCGCCTCCGCCGCC
>JABSQA010000112.1 GCA_013213825.1 Henriciella sp. | reverse complement strand
GCATCATTGCCAGGGCGCTCTGCCCGGGATTGGCGGCGTTGAACGGCCAGGAATTGTCCATCGCATAGACAAAGACACAACAGGCGTATTGGTCATCGCTAAAACCGAAGCAGCGCACCACGGCTTATCAGATCTGTTTTCCCGTCATGATATTGATCGGACCTATCTCGCCTTGGTCAGAGGCGCGCCGCGGCCATTGGCGGGAGCCATTGAGACGCAGATCGCCCGGCGCCCCCGCGATCGAAAGAAGATGGCTGTTGTCGAACCCCCATCAGGGCGTCACGCCATAACCCATTACCGTGCGCTCGAAACCTATGGCGAGATCAGCAAGACAGAAGCCCGACCCGCAGCGGCGCTGATAGAATGTAGATTGGAAACCGGCCGGACCCATCAGATCCGTGTACATATGGCGCATATTGGTTGCTCTCTGATTGGCGACCCGGTCTACGGTCGGCATCGGGGCATCAAAGCCAGCGGCCGCGGTGAGGCATTTGATCAAGCGACGCAGCAAGCGCGTAAACTCACGCGGCAAGCGCTGCATGCGGAGAGCTTGTCTTTTGTGCATCCGGTTTCGGGTGAGACCATTCGTGGCGAAGCGCCTTTGCCGGACGATCTGGCGACGCTTAAAAAAAAGCTTCAAGCGATGTGATTAATCGCGAATCATTTTCGGGTTTTCGCCAGAGCTGCGTTTGGCCAGAAAGGTCGCGAAATCCTCTGCGAGGCGTTTTACATCATTGCGTAGGCGGCCATATTTCCCGCGCATGGAGTCATAGCTGTCCAAGTCGGGTCGATCCATCGCGCTGAGCGCTTGTACAGATTCAGGAATGGTCGGCCCGAAGGTCCGATCCTTGAGATAAATCTCTTTCAATTCGCGCTCTGCATTGCGGGCATACCGTGTGTTTTTGAAACGTGTGATGACGACAAAATTCTTCGATGCCAGATGCGGGGTAATTTCCGACTTTATCCAGGATGAAAATTGTTTCGTACCCCAGATGGAAACGGAGTCAGCTAAAGTCGGGGTTACATAAGTATCAGAAATTGATAATGCGGCGCGGGCGATTGGCGACAAATAAGGTGGCGTATCAACTAAAATGACGTCGTAAAGGGGGCGCAATGGCTCGAGCGCCTTTTCAATATGCCCCGCCAAATAACTGGCAAGCCGACTAGGCGCCATACCTTTGGAGTACATTTTTTCTTCGAGTTCCATCTCGGTCAGACGCAATTGCGTATGAGCGGGTAAAATCGAAATCCAGCCCTGGCGCTCATCCCGTTCTTCAGCGCGACGCAACTCGTCCAGAGTCACAGCATTGGGAAGGATTAAGTTGGCGATATTTGGCGGCTGATTATCCATAAATTGACGCAGCAGGTGATGCACACCTTTCTGCTGTTTGTACGCCATTTGTAGTCCGCGATCCGTGAGCAGCATCTGACTCGAATTGGCTTGCGGATCCACGTCAAGAACCAACACATCCGCGCCGTAATAATACGCCAACCCATCTGCGAGCATGAGGGTTGTGGTAGACTTGCCAACGCCGCCTTTGAGATTGGCGATGGCCGTAATCGTCGCGGACATACTTTACCTTCCTTTTGGGACAGTCTGGCACAATCTCGCAGCACGAGAAATAGGATTATTCATGTTTGGGCTGCGCCGAGTCGATGACATATTTCGCAAATCCAGACCCCAATCCCAAAATAAAAGCATATGTCCACATGACGCTTGGAATTTCCATCGCATAGTCTCCCATGCCGTGAAAAAATATGATTGCCGAAATGACTAAGACGGCCCGTAGAAAGTGTCTCGGTATCGATGCGCGAACGTTCAATGCTCGAATGATGGGCACAAGGCAAGCGATCAATATTGCGCTCATCAGTGCCAATCCAATGGCGCCTTGTTGGATCAGCCATTGTAATATGATGTTATGGGCCGCGCCATTGCGCACCATGCCACTGGCATTTTCCAGTGTCGTGAACTCGTCATTGAGCCGATTAAAGCTTCCTAGCCCATGCCCTAGATACGGCTCGGTAAGCCAAATATCCCAGTACACATCGAACAATTTGAGCCGCCCCTGAACGTCTGATCCGATCGCGGTCACATGCTGTGGGTTGAGGCCGCCAAAGATTGCGATAACGATCAATGCTAATGCGATAATGGTTAGCCCAGTGGAAACTGCACGGCGCTTGAGAAACTTTAATCGGCCATGCCGCACAGAGCGATGCAATTCCAGCGCAATCAAGAACAGGGCGAGTAAGAAGCCAATCAAGATTCCCGCGCGCGAGCGTGTGAGAATGAGGCACGTGAGTGCGACGAGAACCAACAAAAAGCTGAGTATCTCTTTTTGAGTCAGCCAATGAATCTTGTTTGATGTGGTTAGTCGGTTCATTTGCGTGTCTTGAACCCGAACAAATACATGGCTGATCGCGAGAATAATGCTCACCGCGAACAACGTTGCGGCGGTATTCGGTGACCCAAACTCTCCGGATAAACGTGAATCGAAAACCACATCGCGCGCATTGGTAGGTTCCGAAACAGCGGTGAAGTGAAAGTAGAACGCCAAAGCTGAAAAGCATAAGAGCGTGATGATCAGGCTTATCCATGCCGTGGTCAAAGGTCGCGCGCGCCAACCAATAACGTATCCGGTCAAAGCGATCGCTCCTGCGCTTGCGAGCGCTTGAACCTCTGCTCGCGCTTGGCTCCACGGTCCAAACCAGCCCATGCTTAACCAGAACAAAAAGATGACAGCAATGAGCAAGGTTGTGTTCGGCAGCCGCCGAAATCCAAACAGCGTGATCGAGAGTAATGCCAATACCCCAAACCCGGCGCTATAAATGGCGGTTGTCGAAGCCGTATCGGAGCCGTGATCTAAATGAGCCATCAGCAACCAAAGCGGGACCGCTATCGCGATGCAATGCATCCCAAATCGGTTGAACCATGCAAGAAAAATCGTTCACTTCCCCCGCCACTCTCCAATCTCGAACTACCACTCGATCCCTAACGATGCAATGCGAAGGGGGGCTGACGAGATGCTGAATTTTGCGAACAAGTTTCGGGCAGCTACGCCAAAATTTGTCCATCTAGCCGCGAGCTGAAAATTTAATTCGCGTATGAGGGGAATGGGATTGCAAGATTGCTTAAAATTAAGTTACCGCAAATCATCGAGTAAAAAACTGGGACGCTTTTCTCGAACGTAAACCATTTTGAAAGTTGGCAAGAAACTTGCTGACGGTTCGTTGCGCCTCGGGTTTTTGGAATTGGGTGTGGACGAGAAATGGGTTATCAGCCGTATACGGAAGAATTAAACGAGATCGGAGTGACTGCTCGTAAGAGCGGGTCAGATCGTGAGCGATGGCAGAGATTGAAGCGGGCCACCGACATCATCTTGGCTTCCGCTGCGTTGATTTTTTTACTGCCCGTACTGGTTCCGATCGCCTGTTTCATCAAGTTAAGTGACGGGGGTCCTGCCCTCTATTTCCAGAAGCGGATCGGTCGTGGTGGCCGCGTATTTGACTGCCTTAAGTTCCGAACAATGGTTGTGGATGCGCAGCAGCGCCTTGACCAGCTTTTGGACAGCGACCCCATTGCCAAAGCAGAGTGGGAAACTTCGCGTAAGCTTAGAAACGATCCTCGGATTACAGTCTTCGGTAATTTCTTACGAAAGTCGTCACTCGATGAGCTCCCACAGTTGCTCAACATCATCCGCGGTGACATGTCGATCGTTGGGCCTCGGCCAATGCTGACGTGCGAAGTCGATATGTATGGCGATCATTTCGATCTTTATTGCAGCATTCGTCCCGGTTTGACGGGCCCCTGGCAAGTGAGCGGCCGAAGCAATTTGAGCTATGACACGCGCGTAGAGTATACAGTCCAATATGTCCGAGAATGGACCTACTTGAATGATTTTGTCATCATCGCGCGGACAATACCTGCAGTTCTGAATTCGCGCGGCGCAACTTAATCTTTGCGAATAACGAATACCCTATTGTGAGATGAGCCTTCACGGCAGTGTCGTGGCCCCATTGGTCTGCGTTCAGCATGTGCGCATGAATAGGACGGTGAAACCCGGATTCGGTTATGAAAGTTGCGATTATTCACTATTGGCTGCACAGTATGAGAGGTGGCGAGCGCGTGGTCGAAGCCTTGTGCGAGCTATTTCCAGAAGCTGATATCTATACTCATATCGTCGACCGCTCAAAACTGAGCGAATCCATCAATCGTCACAAGATCAACACGACCTTTATCTCAAAACTGCCATTTGCGCGGTCGCAGTACCAAAAATACTTACCATTCATGCCGCGGGCGCTCGAGGAGCTTGATCTGACGCAGTATGACTTGGTCATCTCCTCTGAATCAGGCCCCGCTAAAGGCGTCATCACGCGGCCAGACAGTCTACATGTTTGCTACTGCCACTCCCCAATGCGCTATATCTGGGATCTGTATCCACACTATTTGGGCTCCGCGGGCTTTTTAGCACGGCAAGCCTTTCCCGGCATTGCGCATAGATTGAGAACTTGGGACGTCACAAGCGCGGCCCGCGTGGATCAGTTCATCGCGAACTCGAATTTTGTGAAACAGCGGATTAACAAATTCTATCGCAGAGACAGTGCTGTTATCCATCCGCCAGTGTCGGTGTCCTCCTTTGCAGAGGCGCGCACGGCCGGCGCTGGAGAATACTATTTGGCTGCCGGTGAATTGGTCGGATACAAACGCTTTGATCTGGTTGTGGATGCGTTTTCGAAACTTGGCTTGCCGTTGAAAATCATCGGCGATGGGGAGCAAAGCAACGCCTTGCGTAAGCGCGCCGGGGAAACAATTGAGTTTTTGGGCCGCGTTGATTTTGCCGAGTTAAAGCGTCGTTTCGGAGAATGCAAAGCGCTGATCTTTCCGGGCGAAGAAGACTTTGGAATTGTACCAGTTGAAGTCATGGCGACCGGACGCCCTGTGGTCGCTTTCGGTCGCGGCGGGGCATTAGACACAATCATCGATGGCGAGACTGGCATTCTATTCCAAGAGCAAAGCGTAGACGCTTTGATCGCGGCAATTCAGCGCTTTGAAGCCTCAAGTTTCGATCCTGATCACATTCAGCGGCACGCGCAGCATTTCTCGAAAGAAATATTCAAGCAGAGATTTTTGGATTTGCTGGGTGAACAGGGCTTTTCGCCTGAAATCTATTAGCGGCCAATTTCATACGCGCGTACAGGTGTATCGACGTTTGCGCGATACTCATCAAATGGAATACCTTTCTGCTGAGCGGTCAATCGCGCGCTTGCAAGAAATTCCCCGTCTAAATGCCACCACCGCAACAAGTCAGCGCCCTCGAAAACAGAGTCGCGTATGTGCTCTGGCGTTTCGGACCAATTTTCTATCACAAAGAGCAGTCGCCACCGTAAAAGCGAGTCATCGCATAACGGGCAGTATTGAATCGAGTGGCGCAGCGCATCGGCTGCAGAAGTGTTGAACGCGCCCGCCGCGCGTGTGTGCGCATAGGAAAGCAGGGCCCATGCGTGATAGTCGTATTGGTCGTGCAACAAGGCGCGCTCGAGCAAACGGATTGCGAGGTCATCGCTGCTTTGATCTTTCTCGATGAGCGCACGACCTGTTGCAGTCCATTCTTTGGCGTTTTCGACCTTCTCAGAATCGATCAGGGATTGGGCATGCGCTTGTACATCCAGCGCGCCGGATTCAATCGCTTCAATACGCGATAAAGTTTCAAGCGTGGTGGCGCTAGACCAAATGGTGAAGCTGATCGCCGCGACCAAAAAAGATGCTTTGAGGATGATTAAAAAAGGGCGCAAGCTATTGTCTCAAAACGGGATTACAGAATTTTACATCGCCGCGAGCATAAACCGTGCTAAATCAAACGTCTAATCATATCTCGACCGAAGGGGTCGAAGAAAAAGAGACACGCGCGGTTTAGAAACTGTCAAGCTCCGGCCATTTACAATGGGGCGACAGCGGGAAGACTCAAGTATGGAATATCCTTCAATTCACGATGATGATGCGGCGCAGCCGTTTGGGAGCCTGCCCCAATCGTCAGTTACTTGGCGTAAAAAATCCCAGCGCGCCGGGGAAAAATGGCCGCTTTGGTGGACCGTTATCGGTGTCACCACATTCTGTACACTATTCTGGACTGCCGTTTTTGTCTGGCTTCTCTAGTATCAGTCCCACAATTGGTATGATGAATGCAGAAAAACCGTTTGGGTGTCCCAGGCGGACTTTTGCATTTGGTTCAATTGACCGATGCCCGCTAGCGATTAAGGAATAGTCAGGTAGAACGTGTTTGGGACAATGCTCAGATTTGTAACGTCTTTGAGTGCCGGTTTGGTACGCTTGACCAAGCGTTTCTGGCGAGTCTTTGCAACATCATCTTCTGAGAATTCTAACTCTGCGGGCAAGGCGCGTGTTAAGAAACAGGTCCGTACCCGAAGCAAAGATCCGAAGCGAGAAACTCGATCCGTAAAACAGGACGGGCAGTCATCGAATGCCGTTTTGGAGAAGGGGCAAACCGTCTATGCGATTGGCGACATTCACGGGCGCGCCGATTTGCTCATCCGATTGCTCGATCTGATTGATCAGGATGCAGAGTCGATAGACGGCGATAAGCACCTGGTCTTTCTGGGAGATTACATTGATCGCGGATTTCAGTCGCGCCAGGTGATTGATATCCTGCTCGGCGAGAGAATAGCGCCGTATCAGCCACATTTTATCAAAGGCAATCATGAGGACGCTTTGCTGTCTTTCCTGTCCGATCCGTCCTTTGGACCGAAATGGGCTGCTTATGGTGGTCGCGAAACGATGATTTCGTATGATGTGAAGCCCCCAAGAAGTCTTTCTCTCAACGCGGAGTGGCAAAAAGCGCACGATGCGTTTGTGCGGGCATTTCCCACTGCACATCACCGGTTCTTTTTGAATCTGACGACTGCGGCTCGCATTGGTGGATACGGATTTGTTCACGCAGGACTGCGGCCAGGTCGCTCGTTCGACGAACAGAGTGATCACGATTTGATGTGGATCCGAGAAGAGTTCCTTCGAGATCACTCGGAATTCGATGTGGTGGTTGTGCATGGGCACACGCCGACAGATCATCCGCATCATGATCACAGGCGCATCAATGTCGATACCGGGGCGTATTTCACCGGTCGCTTGACGGCTGCCAAGTTGATAGGAGATGAAGTAGAATTCATTTCCACCTAAATGTAGAAGAGGAAACCATGAAGAAACTCAGACTTATTGGCGTCGCTGTACTCGTGGCTGCATTTGGTGGGCTATCAGCATGCCAATCCGCGCCGGCGCCAACCCGCGATGGATCAGACGCTGCTCAGGCGATTAATGAGCGAGTTGTTGGCGAATATCAGCTTGGCGCCGGTGATCAGCTGCGCGTGACCGTGTTTGGCGAAGCAGAGCTTTCAGGCGAATATGTGCTGGACGGCACTGGCGTCGTATCGATGCCGCTTATTGGGGATGTAACAGCCCTCAATCTGACCGTTCGCGAGTTCCAGCGCGCGCTAGAGCAACGCTTTGCGGACGGCTATTTGCGCAATCCGCGCGTCAGCGCCGAGGTTTTAAACTATCGACCCTTTTATATATTGGGAGAAGTGCGTCAGCCCGGCGAATATCCTTACACAAATGGATTAACCGTTTTGAACGCGATTGCCACCGCAGGCGGCTTTACATATCGCGCCAACGACAATGTGGTTATGATTAAAAGGGCGGACGACTCGCAAGAGTATCGCGTGCGTTTGGAGCCTACGACAAAAATCCTGCCAGGCGACACAATTCGGATCGTTGAACGGTTCTTCTAGACTTTTCGTCTATCAGGCGAGTTCGGTTCCATTTGAACGGGAATTGAGCTAGTCTCTAAAAAAATGAGTGGGAATGGTGAAATGAAAGTCAAAACACTGGTGGCCGCCAGCGTGATTGCAGGCCTATCACCCTGGGTGTCTGCAGAAGTTGTATCTGACGTAAACGTTCAGAAAGCCGAGGCTTTGGCCTGGACAATTGAAGCATTTGCATCGTGCGATAGCGTCGGAACTTTGCAGCATGATATTCGCGCCGAAGCGACCAGTATCAGCGCCAATCCGGACGAGATCGTGTTGTCTCTCAAGATGCTCTCAGCTTCCGATGAGGTTTGCGAGCTGCTCAACTCATATGCCGCGGATATGGTGTTGCTGTCGGCGATGGACTTTGAGCAGTTTCAGGCCCGCCTGGCAGTGAATGAAGACCCGCCATCTCCTTATTTCGAGCCCATGCAGCCGGAAGGCGCTGGCGAAGCCTATACGAGCGTCATTCTGGAAGGAGCTTCAGCGCCTGTTCCATTGAGCGCTGGAACCCCGCCACCTGCGCCAACGGGCAGTGATAATCCACCGCCACCACCTCCGAGCGATGATGGTGGTCCTGTCTCTCCACCGCCGAGTGGCGAAGGCGATCCGGGTAACTCTGATTATCAGTAACTTTCTATTCGTGCGGATCTAGCGTAACTGAATTGATGTTGCGGGATTAATCGTCTCGACATTTTTTCAGGCGAGTATGCCGACAAAGGCAAAACTCGAACAAGAGGCTTTCACAACAATGTCCAAGTATAGTATCTGCGCGTCCATTCTATTCGGAATTTGCGCATCTGTGGCGTCGCCGATTGCATCGGCACAAGGCGATGAAGACTTTTTTGTGCGTAACAAGTATCAAGCTGTTACGGACCGCGCGCAGCCCGAGTTCGATCCATTGCCCATAGATTTAGGCGGTTTTGAAGCGACTCCTGAACTTGGCTTCGCTGCTGGCTTTACGTCTAACCTATTCGCGCTTTCAGAGAATGAGATCGATGACACATTTGTCGGATTTGCACCGCGCGTGTCGGTCGATTCCAAATGGGGCCGTCATGCTTTGGGCTTCAGTGCCGTGGTGGATCACTTAGAATATTCTGATACCAGCTCAGAGAGCCGGACGAATATCAACTTACAAGGCAATGCGCGCATTGATGTGAGCAGCGCTGTTTTCCTCTTTGGTGGCGTGCAATTTGACGACCTTACAGAACCAAGATCAAACATTGCCAGTGTTCAAGGTGCAGATGAGCCGGTTGAGAACACACGTGCTGGCGTCGAGGCTGGCCTACAATATGAGGCTGGACGCATTCGGATCCGCGGCGCAGTTGGCTTAGAAACGTTCGATTTCGATGATATCGAGCTCAGCAATGGCTTGATCCAAGATCAAGATTTCCGAGATCGTGATCGAACAACCATCAATGCGCGCGTGTCTTATGCCGTCGAGCGCGACTGGGCGCTTTTTGCGGAAGCGGTGCATAGTCAGTCCGATTATGATCCGCCAAATATTTTCAATGCGTTCAATCGCGATTTTGACACCACAACGCTGAGAGTGGGTACGGATTTCGAGCTGGCCAGCTTGGTGCGCGGCGATATTGGGGTTGGTTATCTTCAAAGTGAATATGACGACGCGAGTTTCACCGATGTGGATGGTCTTTCAATTGACGGGAACTTGCAGTGGTTCGTGTCACAATTGACTACGATCAGCGCCGCCGCGCGTCGGTCCGTGATCGATCCTGGGCTCGCGACGACCAGCGCCGCGATCGATTCAGGTGTTTCTGTGCGTGCAGATCATGAATTGCGCCGCAATGTGATCATCAATGGCCAAGTCCGGTTCACCAATTTCGACTTCGAGAATATCGATCGCGATGATGACCGTTATAGTGTCGGCGCTGGCGCGACATGGAAACTTAATCCAAACATCTGGATTGATGGCTCTTACGAGTATACAGATCAATCGTCGAATGTGCAGGATTTCTCCGAAAACCGCTTCTTAATTGGGTTTCGGATTTTTCCATAAACTCCAAAGATTCGGCCCCGATTTTGCTGCGCGCAACGGTTCGTTGTGCCAACTAAGGACGTAGATCGTGAACAAGCCGTTTCGCCTAGATACCCATGTGCCTCAACGCACAGCTTATGCTACCGAGTATGGCTATCCGGCTGAAGAATCGATCACAGATCCAAATCAGGTATTGCGCGCGTTTCGGCGGCGATTGGCTCTGTTTATTTTGACCGTCATCGCCGTCTTCGCGGCGGTGGCGACGTTTACGCTTCAGGCGATCCCTGTCTATTCGGCGAACTCGTCAGTGATCATCGATGCGCGGGAAACAAATGTCGTCGATTTTGGCGCCGTATTGTCCGGGCTCCCGCCGGAGTCGGCAGTTGTCGATACAGAAGTCGAAATTCTGCGCTCGCGGATCCTGATGGAGAAAATTGTACGCAAATTGGGGCTCGTTGAATCGCCCGAGTTTAATCCGCTCTTGAGTGAACCCGGGATGGTCGACAATCTGAAGGCACGCGTTCGAGGGCTTTTATCGGGCGTATTCTCCCGCTCAGATGCCGACGCAGATGCAACGCCGCCATTCGCATCCGACAATGGCCAAGCAGAAGTCGATTTGGTGGTTTCCGTGCTATTGTCCAAGACCAGCGCTTACCGCATCGGTGCGACTTACGGCATTGGCATCTCCGCGCGGAGTAATGATCCCGAACTCGCGGCAGCGATCGCCAATGAGATTGCCGATCAGTATTTGGTCGAACAGCTAGATGCAAAGTATGAAGCGACCCGTCGCGCAAATGCGTGGATCGAAGATCGATTGTCCGAACTGCGTGTTGACTTGAATGAAGCGGAAAGCTTGGTCGAAGCCTATCGATCAGCTTCAGGCCTGTTCACGTCTGGTGCGACGACGCTGAATGAGCAGCAAATGACCGACCTGAACGCGCAATTGATCGTTCAGCGTGCGGATCTGGCGGAGCGAGAAGCGCGTCTCAACGAAATTCGTCAGCTCGTCCAACGCGGCGGCTCCGCTGTGACCAGTTCAGAAGCGCTGCAATCTCCAGTCATCAATGATTTGCGCCGCCAACAAACCGAGGTCGATCGCGAAAAAGCTGATTTGGAAAATCGCTATTTGTCCAATCACCCGGAAATACAGCGCATCAATCAGGAAGCGAGCAATGTTGAAGCGCAGATCCAGACTGAGGTTCAACGCATTATTTCGAACCTGGAAAGCGAAGTCACGATTGCGCGGCAAAGGCTGAACAGTCTTGAGCGGAATCTCTCGACGATGCGCGCAACTCTGGCCGAAAACAATCGCGCCGGCGTTCGTTTGCGCGAGCTAGAGCGCAATGCGCAAGCGTCGCGAACCACATATGAAACTTATCTGGAGCGCTACAAGCAGATCGACGATCAGGAGAATCTGGCCGAAGCTGATGCGCGCATCTTGTCCCGGGCCACCGTC
>JABSQA010000111.1 GCA_013213825.1 Henriciella sp. | reverse complement strand
GCCGGAGCTAAAATGGATTGATGGATCGATCGCGGACGATCTGCCAGCAAGGCGTCTCGGGCGACTGCATGGCGTGAACCACTTTATCTCAAGCAGGACCAATCCTGCTATTCTGTGGAGTTTGCGAGATCAATCAAAAGCCATTCCGCCCGTCCAAATTGCCCGCAAATGGGCGGATGAAGTGCTCAAAGCAAACCTTCGTGCGACGCAGCCTTTGGTCCGTTCCATGTCGAAATATTTCGGCGCGATCGGGTCGATGAACCATATCTTCTATTCCGTCGCGTTGCAGCAATATACCGCGGACATACTCATTCAGCCGTCCCAGAAAATTATGGACCCACGGAAGATACTGTCGCAAATCTCGTTGGAAGACTCTCTGCGGCTCTACGAAGACGGTCGACGCGTAACCTGGCCGAAGATTGAGATGATCCGAAACACGACGACGATCAGCCGGTGCTTGGAGCGAATCCTGTTGCGATATCAAGGCTCCGTCGATCCAAACTAGAAGATCCGTATTGTAGCACAAATAGGTGGGGTCTACGCGTCCCGCTATTCCAACTCACAGTTTTCAGCCGGATCGAATGCGACGCGAAAGCCGATATGGTTGGTGGAGAAATCCAATTCTTGTTGCTGTTTCGCCGCTGGCCGGTATCGCCGACAAAAATTGTCTGCGCATAAGAATGATCCGCCTTTTAACAGACCCGAATTGCGTGAGGTGTCATGGTCGCCCACCCATTCCCAGACATTGCCGGTCATATCATACAGCCCATAGCCATTGGCCGCGAACTGGCCGACGGGCGCAGAACCGATATAGCCGTCCGATCCCGTATCCACGACAGGAAATGCGCCCTGCCAAGTATTGGCGCGCGGATGGCCTGTGCTCGGCGGTGTTTCGCCCCATTCATAGGTCGCTTGGTCTAGCCCGCCCCGGGCCGCATATTCCCATTCCGCCTCGCTCGGCAAGCGGCCACCCAGCCATTCTGCATAAGCTCTCGCATCATCGAAGGCGACATGGACGACAGGATGATCCATGCGTGCCTTGATGTCAGACCCGGGCCCTTCTGGTGCGCGCCAGAACGCGTCCGCCACAAACTGCCACCAATAAGCATCACGGGTTGTGGGCGGGATGAATACGGCCGATCCCGCCAGCAATAAGTCTTCCGGAATGTCGGGATGTAAGGCGGGCTCCGGCGCTTTTTCGGCCATGGTCACATGCTGGGTGGCATCGATGAAAGCTTGGAATTGCGCATTGGTCACTTCATACGCCATCAATCGAAACGGGGCGACTTCGGCCTCTCGCTTTGGCCGCTCTTCCGGATAGGCACGATCTGCGCCCATAACGAAAACCCCACCTGGTATGTCCGCCAGTGCTAAATCAGGTTGGGCAGGACAAAAGGCGCTCGCCGATTCAGGCGCAGACCTCTGCGCTTGAGCCATGAGAGAAAGAGCTGCGCTTGATACAGCAAGCACAACCGTCAAAGCGGTTGTCTTATACCAATCTGAGATTGAAAGTTGCATGATCTTTCGCCTAAGCCACAGATCACTATAGCCGGAGTTCTGGCGCCACCGAAACCCCGTTTTCTCCCCCAGACAATTAGCTCGCGATGCGCTCTCGCTCGCGGTGTTCGATAGACCCAACTGGATCTAGCTCTAGGTCTTCAATGCCATATGGCGTGAAGAATTTTGCGACATGGTCATAGGTCACTGAGCGTAGAGATCCGGGATGCCAATCCGGGCAAAAATCCATTTCGACCAGCGTTGCGCGGACTCCCTCTCTCAAGTTTCGCGTTTTCGCCAAGCGCGTGGTTAGACGATACTCAATTTTCAGCGCTTCGCTCACCGATTCCAAATACTGACCCGTTCGAATCTGCCTCAAGGCGATTTTTGTCGACAGGGGTGATTTAGCGAGGATTTTCGTCGCTTGCTTCTTAGCCCACGCGCCGGATGATTGTAGACCATAAGCGAGCTCTGTCGCGCAATTGCTTCTGAACAAAGCGCCAATCTCGTCATAGTGTTCAATCGCTTCTGGCTCGGCGTCCACCCGATAGAGGTCGAGCGCCGAGATGCCATCATTTTGCAGCGCACGCTTTAGAGACTTTATGTCATCGGATCCGCAATAATGCGTGGCAAGCCCACTCGCAGCAGCGGCGGGGCCGGTCAATCGCTCTCCGGTCAGTGCCAACCAGGTGCCGATTTCATTTGGCAATTTGGACAAAAACAGGGTTGCCCCTGCATCCGGAACAATACCGCAGGCCGTATCCGGATAGGACAGCACGGTACGCTCTGTGGCCACGCGGTACGCGCCATTGACGGCGAGCCCGATGCCGCTGCTTTTAACCACGCCATCCATGAGCGTGACGATCGGCTTCGGATATTGTGCGATAAGGCTGCACAGATTGTAGAGGGATGAAAAATAGCGCTCAGCACCGCCAAAAGGCGAATTTGCCATATCCGCGAGCATGATCAAATCGCTGCCAGAGCAAAACCCACGGCTGCCTTCAATATGTTCTAAAACGACAAGCTCGATCGCGTCATCATTTTGCCAGTGCCGCAAGATGCGGATCATTTCCTGGCACATAGCGAGGTCCAGCCGATGTTGAGAGGCTTTGCGGTTCAGTGCGATGCGCCCCAGTCGGCCTTCTTCGCGAAAACAGATATTGAGTGTCATGCGGTCCTCTCCATGTTCATCGCCCTTGATCTCCTGAGATGCGCGTAAGCGGCATGCGACCGAGCTGATTTTCCGTATGGGAAAATTCCGTAACGGAACGGTCGGAAAATTGAAGGATTGAAAAAGCACAAAGAATATGTTTGCATAATTGCAAATATATTTTTGCAAACATGTGAACTATGTCTCAGAAAAAGAAACTCTTTGTCGGCCGAAAGATTCGGAACATTCGTAATGAACAAGGTCTGACCCAGGCCAAATTTGCCGATACGCTTGGCATCTCGACAAGCTATCTCAACCAAATCGAGAACAATCAGCGCCACATTACGGCGTCGGTGCTGATCAGCCTCGCGGAGCGCTTCTCCGTCGACGTTTCGAGCCTATCCGACAGTGATGCCGATCGCATATTGGTGGATCTGAAGGAAGTGTTCGCGGACACCTCCGTCGACTTTGATACGCCGGCGCTCCAAGAATTGAAGCTCGTTGCATCGAATGCCCCAGAAATGGCGCGCGCGCTTATCTCTATGCATCAAGCCTTGAGACGAAATTCAGAGAAAATCGCAGAGCTCGGACATGTGGTCGATGATCAAAGCTCTGGTCTCACGCCGTATAATGAGGTCCGAGACTTTTTCCACTACCGCAACAATTACATTGATGAGCTGGATAAAGCCGGTGAGGCTTTGGCCGCGTCGTTCGATGGCGATGATATGTTAGCGAGTTTGCAAACCTATCTCCTCAAAAACCATCAGACGTCGGTTATACCGACAGCACTCGAGGATGCAGACACACTGCGTAAATATGATCCTTCGACGAAGACCATTCATCTAAACCCACATCTGGATCGAAGCAGCCAGTGTTTCCAATTGGCCCACCATATCGGCCAAGTTGAGCAGAAAGGCTCGATCAGCGACATCATCGCGAGCGCCAATTTCGGCTCCGTTGACGCAAAGAACATCGCCACGCTCAGCCTGGCAAATTACTTCGCCGGTGCCGTGACGCTTCCCTATACGCAATTCCTAACCACCGCTCGTGACCTCAGACATGATCTAGATCTTCTATGTGAACGGTTCCAAGCGAGCATCGAGCAAGTCGCACACCGCCTTTCGACACTCCAGCGACCTGGCGCGAAGGGCTTGCCCTTCTTCTTTGCGCGGGTGGATCAGGCCGGAAATATCACTAAGCGCCATAGCGCGACAAAACTGCAATTTGCCCGCTTCGGCTCGGCTTGTCCGCTGTGGAATGTGCATCAGGCATTTGAGACTCGCGGCGAAATCATTCGCCAATTGGCAGAGACCCCAGATGGCGCGAGATACCTTTGTCTCGCCATCGCCGTGTCAAAACGGTCCGGCGGCTTTGGCACACCGACACGAAAATACGCCTTGGCCCTCGGCTGCGATATCGCGCACGCCGAAAAGGTTGTTTACTCAGACGGCCTGATCATGAGCGATGCCAGCCAATATGAACCGATCGGCGTATCTTGCCGCTTATGCGAACGCGAGAATTGTCACCAACGTTCCGTGCCGCCGCTACAACGAAAGCTGAACGTGAACCCGCATCAGCGTCAGGTCGTCCCATTCAGCTTGGGTTGATATCGCCGCCCCGCATCAGACCGTCTCAATCAGGCCTTCACGAACCTCCCGCTTGAGAAATTTCCCGCTGGCATTGCGGGGAAATGGGGCGTCGCTAAACCAGACGAAGGTTGGAATTTTGAACTTGGCCAAGCGTTCCGCGCAATGCGCCTTGAGCTCATCAGTAGAGAGCGAGCTTCCAGGCTTGCAATAGATCGCCACGCCCACCTCTTCGCCTAATCGTTCATCAGGCACACCGAAGACGCAGCACTCTGCGACCGCGTCATGATGATAGATCGCTGCCTCGACTTCTACGCAGTAGATATTCTCTCCCCCCCGCAGCACCATGTCTTTCTTACGGTCGACGAGATAGAGAAAGCCATGTTCATCCAGACGCCCAATATCTCCTGTATGCAGCCAACCGTCGGTAATCGACTCCGCTGTCGCTTCTGGTCGGTTGATATAGCCTTTGATGACGGATGAGCCGCGCACCCACACTTCGCCGAGCTCGCCTTGAGGCACTTCTTGGTCTGAATCATCGACGCATTTCACTTCAAAATTCGGCATGACAGGTCCGGCCGAGTCCGGCTTGTCGACGAAGAAATCTCCGGCCACCGACGTGATGATCCCACACGTTTCGGTCATGCCATACCCCGTACCCGGGCGAGCCACCTCAAACTTATCATCAATCTGTTGAACTTGATCCGGCGGCACTTGCGCCCCGCCACATGGGACCGCCATGAGACTAGACGTGTCCGTTTTTTCGAAATCGGGATGATTGATGAGTTCGCGGCCCATGACTGGAACACCGCCAGCCGATGTGATGCGTTCGCGCTCAATCAATCGCAAAGCCTCTCCCGCATCCCAACGGTACATCAGCACCATTGTGCCCCCTACGGCCGTGACGCGATAGGCGCCGCAATTGTTCGCGGTAACGTGAAATAGCGGCGTGGTGATCAATGCCACCGGCACAGGAAGATTGGCGGGAGGTTCAACGCCCGTCGCAGACTGAACAGCCAACATGGCAGATGCCGCCGCGTATTGCATATTGATGAGATTGGCGACGCATCCGCGATGGGTCAGTTGGGCGCCTTTGGGAAACCCTGTCGTGCCGGACGTATAGAAAATGCAAGCATCACTGTCCGGGTCGATCTCGACCGAAGGTAGATCGCGATCTGTCTGAATAATATCATTCCAGTCGGTCGTCCCCGACACTTTCTGGTCGGCGCGGACCGCAATTAAGCCCGGTGGAGTTTTTATGTCCGAATTGTTTTGAATGCGTGCTAGGCGCTCAGGATCGACAAATATCAATTTTGGCTGAGCATCATTAATGCCATAGGCCATTTCGGGCTCGGTCCACCAAGCATTCATGCCCACTACCGCGACCCCGATCGAGGTACAGGCCCAATAGATCAGCATCCATTCGGGATAGTTTCGCATCGCAATCGCGACGCGGTCGCCCGGGCGCACGTTTTGTTCGAACAGCCATCCAGCAACGCTGTTCACAATCCGGTGGGCTTCGCCATACGTGATGCGCTCATCCTGGAAGACCAGGTAATCTCGATCCGCGAATTGCGCCGTCGAAAGCCAAATATCGCGAATGCTGTTCGGTCCATTTTTATAGTCACGAATGCGGTGGCCGAGAATTTCGGTTTCGATGATCTCAAAATCACCGCCCGGTCCAGTCAGCATATCACGGGCTGCTTGAAGGTCTTTATAATACATTTCACGCCCTTTGTTTCCTCTGACAATGGCGTAAAAGCTGCACCCATCAGGGGAAGCCATCACGTCGAGGCAAGTGCTCAACCGCGGCGCGCCGAATCGCCTACCCGCTTGCCGACCGGGGTGCCTAAGCTTAGCATCTTGATAGCGCATATTTGTAACGGGAGGAGACATCGATGCGAGGATTCATCTCAAGCCTTGGTTTGATCGCATTGGCCGCATGTTCCGATGGATCGCAACTTGGAGACTCTGATTTGACACAAGAGACCACGCAAGAACGTCCTGCACCACAAACGCTTGAAGATCGATTTGCGATCCTCGCCCTTGATTGCGTGCACCGCGAGTATCCGAACAAAATCGCGCACGTCCTGCAATCGGCGGAGGACGCCAAGGCACCACACGAGCTGACGCCGATCTTTTTTGGCTGCTATGATTGGCACTCATCCGTGCATGGGCATTGGTTGCTCTCTCGGATCCTAACGACGCGACCCGATAGCGTACTGTCTGGCGATATTCGTGCCGCTCTCTCCAAGAGCTTCACAACTGAAAAACTGGCGGGTGAGCTCGCTTACTATACAGGCCCCGGTCGCGCCTCGTTCGAACGGCCTTATGGGATTGCTTGGTATCTACAATTAATCGCCGAGCTCGAACAAAGCGATGATCCGCAATTGTCTGAATGGCGCGAAACTTTGCGCCCGCTTGAGGATGCCATCGTCGCGCAAATCTTATCCTGGTTGCCGAAACTGTCTTACCCGATCCGGCTCGGCACGCACAATCAGTCAGCTTTCGCGTTTGGCTTGATGTTGGACTATGCCCGCACGGTTCAGAATTCAGAGCTTGAACAAGCGCTCATGCGTAAGTCTGTGGCTTTCTACCAGAATGACGTGAATTGCCCGCTCGCCTATGAGCCATCCGGCGAGGATTTTCTGTCCCCTTGCTTTATGGAAGCTGATCTAATGCGACGGGTCTTGTCGCAAGCCGACTTCGCGGACTGGCTCGGCCTATTCTTACCCGACATCCCAAATGATGGGTCCGGTGATTGGCTTGAACCTGGAATTGTCCTCGATCCCTCGGATGGAAAACTGGTGCATTTGGACGGCGTGAACCTTTCCAGAGCTTGGGCGCTGGAAGGCATTGCGAGCGCACTCCCCGAAAACGATCCTCGTATCGCGGCTTTGCAAGCCGCCGCGGACCTGCACCGTGAGGTCGGTATCGCATCTGTCTCAGCCGAGCATTATTCCGGTAGCCACTGGCTCGCCAGCTTCGCCACTTACCTCACCACCAAACGCGGGATCGAATAAGCTTATGGCGCTGCTCGAAAACAGCGCCATAGCAAACAAATTTTTTTCTAGGTTCAAACCGAGTTCACGACCCGGTCCAATTTGGTTCGCGTTTTTCTGCAAATGCGCGCGGCCCCTCTTTGGCATCATTCGATGTGAATACTTGCTTCTGAAACGGCTCCTGCATTTTCCAAAGCGTTGGCTCATCAAATCCCTGCGCCGCAGCTCTGACCAGTTTTTTCGAAGCCGCCACCGCCAAAGGTGCATTCTTGACCACGCGTTCTGCCAATGCGAGCGCTGCATCTAAGGCGCCTCCGGGTTCGGTCAATGAGCTGATCATCCCGGCATCCATCGCCTTTTCTGCGGTGATCGGGTCACCAGTGATCGCCATTTCCATGGCTTTCGCGAAGCCAACACGGCTCGGCAGTCGAAACAGGCCGCCAGCGGCAGCAAACAGACCAACTTTCACTTCTCGAATGCCGATTTTCGCGCCTTTGGCCGCCACCAGCAAATCGCAGGTCAGGGCCATTTCACAGCCACCAGCGATCGCAAACCCTTCGATAGCGCCAATCAAGGGTTTCTCAGATCCGGCGCGAATAAACTTTCCAAATGGACCAATATCTTCGCCACGCGCGAAGGCTTTCAAATCCATGCCGGAGCAAAACCCCTTGCCATTGCCTGTCAGCACGCCTGCGGTCAGATCAGGGTCCGAATTCAATTCTTGTATGGCATCCCAAAGCCCGTTTGAGAGCGCGCCATTGATCGCATTCATCGCCTCGGGCCGATTGAGCGTGATCACCAAGATCCGTCCGCGCCGTTCAACCAATACTGCTTTCTCTGTTTCGTCCTGAGCCACGATTTCCTCCATTGATAGTGTTGCATTCTGTTGGGTATTGGCGGGTATCAAGCAACGTTCAGAAACCGCTTGCAACCGTCACCCGAGGTGATGCGTTCAATGCTGGAGCACCGCTTTAAGCGTCGTGGGCTCTAATTGCTTCCAAATTGGTTGCTTTGCATAGCGCGATAGATGGCTTCGACGTCGTCAATGTAAGGCTCGCCAACCAGCTTCTCAATCTCGTCTCGATCCAAACGCCCAGGTGGCAGCAAAGCAATCTTGCCTCGCGCGCGCTTCGCCTCTTCGCGCAAGCGCTGAGCGACCGATCCTTCACCCTCGCCCTGCAGGCGATCGGCTTGCTCTTCCAGAGCGATAATCAGCACCGTGAGATTCCAAGCGAGCGCCATATCGCGATCAATTTCGCGCGCATGCTTTATGGCCGTGTCCCAATTCTGCTGCCGGATATAGATAAAACCGATATTTTCGCGCGTATATATCTGGCCAATATTGCCTTCACCGCGCTGTTGGCGCAGTTCGGCAGCGTGCAGCAATAGCACGAGCGCCTGTTCGAGAATTCTTGGCGATTTGTCGGAAGACTGCGCTTCCCCCAGTTTGACGCTTGCGATCAAAGGAAACGATTCAAGATCTTCTGTGAACTGGTCAAGTTTGCTCGCGACAATAGGATCGCTTCCCGAAGCCACTTCAAGCGCAATCAATGTGGTCCCCGCGCCATGCGCGGCGAGCCGTCTCTCATGGATCGGATCATCAGATGATTGCTGCTTCAATGCACTCAGGAAATTCTCGAAGGCTTCTAACTTGTCCCCGTTTTTTCGCAGACACTCGCCTTTGCGCAGCGCGAGGGCAGATGATCCCACGCCTAACCGTTCAGCCGCTTCAAACGACTCGACAGCCTCGCGGCACCCGCCATTCCAACTCAATCCCAACTCAGCGTCTTGCGAGACCTCATAATACTGCAAACCCAGGCCAGCGCGCGCGAGGCCTTTCATTCGATCACTCTCTGCCTGGTCATAAAAATCGAGCCAGTTTTGGCGTACAATTTCAACCGACGGGTTGATCCAGGCTTGCTGTACGGCGCCCATTAAGTGGCGTTCGTCTGAGGAAACCAAATTGTGTGCTTCGGAAAGAGAGAGTCCCAACACGGCATCGATCAGATATGCGGTTGAGCTGTTCAACGGAGTGCCCAGCGCCGCATCTTCCGCTTTTTCGATCGCCATTTCGACAAGACTTTCCACCGCAGCGCGGTCGCTCGGGTCCAAGAGCACTCGATCGACCTGCCGCGGAATGTCAGCATATTCCCTCTGCTGGCTAATGGTTTCGCGGAGCTCTAAGAGTTCCAGCTTCATATTCTGACGTTCGCGATTGGCGCTCGTCCGTGTGATGGCTTCTTGCGCCACAGTCAGATCTATTTGCGCCTGGTAGGACCTACTCAATTCACCCAGCTTCAACCAAGAATGGATCGCGCCGCCCCCAGCAAGCAAGATCACCAAAATCAAGGCCGCAACGAGGTAAAGAACACCTCTACGAAACCGGCTTTGCTCGTCGCGCAGGTCTTGCCATGAATCGGATGCGACTTTTTGAGGTTTCATTCTACAAACAAGACCACCATTGCGTTGAATCCCTGCAGTGGCGCCATTTGTTGAAGCATAAGCGTCGCTTTCAAGTCCTTATTGTTCAGGTCACGCATCATTGATTTCAATGTCTATCAAAGCTGAAAGAGAACGCAATTTGTCTCTGGGGTAGGTTTTTGACGCTCATCCAGGCGATTAGAGACAGAATTCACCTTAGTCTTCAAATTCCGCCCTTGCGACCATTCAACCGCGCTAATTGGCTTGCAACCCTCCTCTAGCTTAAATACATGAACGCTGAGTTCGCTGATGACCGGCGCGACTGAAAAAGCGCTGCCGACCGGCGATGAGTGAAGATATTTAGGGATTTAGGAAAACATGAGCCTTTACACAGACTATCTCGAACAAATCGAAGCCAGAAAAAAAGATGGGCTACACCCGAAGCCGATTGAAGATGCCGCTTTGGTCTCGGAGCTGATTGCTCAAATCAAAGACGCTGGAAACCAATATCGAGATCAGTCTCTAAATTTCTTTATTTACAACACCCTACCCGGCACAACGAGCGCCGCAGGGGTGAAAGCTAAATTCCTGAAAGAGATCATCCTCGGCAACGAAACGGTCGCCGAGATCACACCCGTTTTTGCATTTGAACTCCTGTCGCATATGAAGGGCGGGCCTTCGATCGACGTTTTGCTCGACCTGGCCCTCGGTGATGACGAAGCGATCGCAAAGGACGCCGCCAAAGTCCTGAAAACCCAGGTTTTCTTGTATGAAGCCGATACAGATCGCTTGGAAGCAGCACATAAAGCTGGTCATGCCATCGCAACCGACATCCTAGAAAGCTATGCTCGCGCAGACTTTTTCACTGAATTGCCGGACATTGAGGAAGAAATCAAAGTTGTCACCTTCGTGGTCGCGGTGGGTGATGTTTCCACCGACTTACTCTCGCCTGGTAAAGACGCGCATTCCCGTTCGGATCGCGAACTCCACGGCAAATGCTTGTTTGAGCATGATCAAGACAAACAAAATGCCTTGAAAGCCCTGCAAGCTCAGCACCCGGATAAGCGGGTTATGCTGGTTGCGGAAAAAGGCACCATGGGCGTTGGCTCCTCCCGCATGTCGGGCGTCAACAATGTGGCTCTTTGGACCGGCGTGCAAGCGAGCCCTTACGTACCTTTCATCAATATTGCGCCAGTCGTTGGCGGCACCAATGGCATTTCGCCAATCTTCTACACCACAGTCGGCGTTACGGGCGGTATTGGGATCGATCTGCAAAACTGGGCGCGTCAGCTCAATCACAATGGGGCACCCGTGATTGATGAAGATGGTGACCCGGTCCTGGAACAACTCTATTCCGTCGACACTGGCACGGTCCTGACCATCAATACCAAGACCAAGAAGCTCTACAATGAAGATGGCAGTAAAGAACTGGTGGACATTTCCACGGCTTTGACCCCTCAAAAAGTGGAGTTCATGAAAGCCGGCGGGTCATATGCCGTCGTATTCGGCAAAAAGCTGCAAACCACAGCGGCAGCCATTCTCGGCATTGAAGCGCCAGCGGTTTACGCAACCTCGAAAGAAATCTCGCATGCCGACCAGGGCCTGACCGCAGTTGAGAAAATCTTCAACCGCAACGCCGTCGGGGTCGCCCCCGGCAAGACCTTGCATGCGGGCTCCGACGTCCGCGTGAAGGTGAACATCGTTGGCTCTCAAGACACGACCGGTCTGATGACGTCGCAAGAACTTGAAATGATGGCCGCGACCGTGATTTCGCCGACCGC
>JABSQA010000110.1 GCA_013213825.1 Henriciella sp. | reverse complement strand
TGCTACCTGCCCGATAATATTTCCATATTCTAGCCAAAATAGATTTTTAGACCCTTCTTGTAAGGTTCGCACATGTTCAAACGTGCGGAACATCTTACGGAAACGGAGCAGAACCTCTCTGAGAGGTTCCGGTCGCTTGCGTTTTGGACCGGTCTGCTCGGGCTGGTTGTTCTATCAGCCGTGGTGGCGATTTTTGCGGTCAGCGATGCGTTCACCTCAGCCTCTGTGTTTGAGATTTCGGTCTATACGGTGGTGCTATTCGCGATCACGGTCTCGGCGCACCGAAACTTCCATGTCAGGCCCATCTTGTTTTGCGGCTTGTTGATCTTGTTCAGCGCGTATTGGGGCAGTACGTTTTGGGAAGCGATGCGCGATGAGGTCGTGCCATTTGATTTGCCGCTCATCCTATTCATTCCTTTGCTGATCGTACTGATCTTAGATTACAGACTCCAATTAGCGCTGGCGCCGATACAAGGCGGCTTTGTCTATCTCTTTGTGTGTGAGTTTTTCACCCTCCAGTGGGGTGCAGATTGGTCCCGCGCGGATCACCAAGCTTTTAGTTTGATGCTGGCTCTGGTGTCTGGATGTTCCTTTTTAGGATTAGGCGTTGTTTCTTTGACGCGCGCGATCGCGGACAAACGCCTCCAAGAGCTGATGAGCGAGACGAAAAAGCTCGCATCGACGGACAGTTTAACCAGGCTGATGAATCGTCGCGCTTTCATGGACCAATTGCGGCGCAATTGGTCACAGCAATCGCATGTCAGTATCGCCTTTATCGATCTCGATCACTTTAAGCCACTCAATGATCAGTTTGGCCATGCGGTGGGTGATGAAGTCCTGCAGACCGTCGCCCGGCGAATCCAAGAATCGTCAATGGTGGCCGCTGCGGCCCGGCTGGGTGGCGACGAGTTTGCCATCGTGCTCAAAGAAGAGTCAGACGGACAGCCTGTCGAGCATTCGATCGATCTGCTCCACGCCAAGATCACCTCTGATATGCGCTGGGAAGCTGGCATGATTTCAATTGGGGCGTCGATCGGCTATGCGCGCTGCGACACGCTCAAACAGACACTGACAGCTTTGCTCAAGTCTGCGGACACGGTGATGCGCCGGGCGAAGAGTGGCCGTTTAGGCTGGGCGCGTTTCAATCCGCGGATCGATGGCGCGGCTTTGGCAAATGCGGGCTTAGAACTCGAACTCAAAGCGGCGATCAAGAATGGTCAAATCAAAGCCGCCATCCAGCCGATTGCAGACGCGAAGACACGAGAAACCGTCGCTTATGAACTATTGGCCCGTTGGACCGATAGCGTATTCGACCGCGATCCTGTGCCATCAGACTTCATTCCAATTGCCGAAAAACTCGGGCTGTTAAATGAGATGCTTTGGGTCACGATGGACGAGGCCTTGGCGCATTTGGATTTGCGTCAACACCGCCTGGCCATCAATGTCTCGCCGGCGCAACTTATCGCATCCGACTTTCTCGAGACCTTATTGAGCGTGCTTAATCGGCACGATGTTGATCCGACATCGATCACCATTGAGATTACCGAAGAAGTCGCTTTCAGGAATGTTGATCGCAATATTGCTATTCTTCAGGAAGCCCGGGACCTCGGCATTGAAATCGCTTTGGACGATTTTGGGACCGGTTATTCATCCTTGTCCATGTTGGATACGCTGCCCCTGGACAAGTTGAAGATCGATCAGAGTTTTGTCCGTAAGTCGGATAAGAGTGAGCAGAGCAAACGCATCCTTCTGGCGGCGATCCGATTGGCCAAACAATTGGGACTGGTATCCTGTGTTGAGGGGATCGAAACGCAAGAATTTGCGGCGCGTGTGGCCGTGCTTGGTGCGGATCATATTCAAGGCTATTGGATCGGGCACCCAGAATTGGTGCGTGACGCAAAATCCGCGCTCAAACTGGTCTCTTGATCACGGCTTCTTTGTGTCGATCTCGGTTTCGAGCTCTGCCTCTAATTCTTCATTCTCGGCTTCAAGCTCTTCATTTTCCGTTTCGACTTCTTCGACCCGTTCTTTGAGCTTTTTAATTTCGCGCTCACGGAGCTCATCGGAAAAGGCGCTGGCAAATACACCTGCGGGCAGGGCGACGACGCCAATACCTGCAAGCGCGATCACAGAGGCGAAGATTCGCCCGAGACCGGTGACGGGATAGACATCACCATATCCAACCGTTGTCAGAGTCGCGATCGCCCACCAAAGCGCCCTTGGGATCGAGGCGAAGCTCTCTTGCTGCTGTCCACCTACACCTTCCACGAAATAAAGAGCCACGGCCGACACGTAGACTAGGGCAAGGGCCATTGCCAGCGTGGTCAGAAGCTGCGTGCCAGCGCGTTCCACGGTCGCCCCGAGCACGTCAAAGGCGGGAACAAAGCGCGCTAGTTTTACCAATCGCGCCAGACGCAAGACGCGGAGCACGATCAAGACATCGTCTCCAACGCCAGCCGGAGTGAGCAAGATCCATAAGAGTTCAGGCAGGAATGCGACCAAGTCGGCAATGGCGTACCCCGTCATCATATAGCGGACACGGCCTTTCAGGCCGCGATAGCGCGGGTCTTCACCCGCCACCCAAACCCGGACGATATACTCGATCGCAAAGATCGCGACGATCGCGATGTTGAGATAATCAATCCCAATGCGCCACATCGGCCCGATCGTTTCTTCGGTTTCAAGCGCCAGCGCCAAGAAGCTCAGCAAGACGAGGAAGACGATGAAACTGTTCAGCGTGGACAGGCCCGACTTGGACCGTCCTTCTGGTTCTAATTGGCCATATAAGCGCTTACGCAGTCCAATGCCTGTGACGACGTGTTGCGCAACCATGCCAATTCTTCCCCGCTCTTAGATCTAGCTTCGTAGCACACCATTTGCGGCTTTGGCGACGGCTCCGATAATTTTCTGGGAGATCGCCTCAATGTCTTGATCTTTCAGGGTTTCACCGCGCGGTTGTAGCGTGACTTCAATCGCAATCGATTTCTGATCTGGATCAATACCTTGGCCTTGATAAACGTCGAACACATCAACCCCTGAGACCAAGGATTTATCGGCGCCTTGTGCGGCTTTGATAATGGTTGCCGCTTCCGTGTCGGCGCTGACGATGAAGGCAAAGTCTCGGCGGACCGGCGTTAGGTCTGCCTTCTCGAAAACCGGCTTGGTTTTCGTCGTCTTGGCTTTCATCTGAGGCAGCGCGTTGAGATTGAGTTCGAAAGCATAGACAGGACCCTCCACTTTTAGCGCTTTCAGCACGCGTGGGTGCAGGGCCCCGAAATGTGCGACGGTGACTTTCGGGCCGAGTTTGAGACTGGCCGCTTGGCCAGGGTGCCAGTGAGGCTGCTTGGGCTCGCCAATTTGAAAGCGGGCGGGCGGCTGACCGATGGCATTCAGCACCGCGTCCAAATCTGCTTTGGCAGCATAAGCGTCATAAGCGTCTGCCCCGTTCCAATGACGCGACTTCACCGGCCGCACCAAAGCAGACACAACAGAACGCTGATCTTTCGGTCCGTCGCCAAGATAGATCGGTCCGGCTTCGAACAGGCGCAAATCCCGTTCGCCATGATCGGCGCCGCGCTGAACCGCTTGGGCGAGATTGGCCAAGATGCTTGGGCGCATTTGATTGAGCTCGCTCGCCACTGGGTTGGCCACGGTGAGCGCGTCTGCGCCCCCACCGAACAGTTCCGCCAGGGGTTTTGGCATGAAACTCCAGGTCACGGTCTCGAGAAAGCCGCGCGAAGCCAGTGTGCGTCGCGCGGTGCGGACGCGTTCTTGGATCGGGGTGGTGACGATGCGCTTAGCGCCTTTCAGCGGCGGGAGCGAGGTCGTCGGCAGGGCATCGAAGCCTTCCAATCGTGCGATTTCTTCAACCAGGTCTGCGCTTTGTTCAATGTCGAAGCGCCAGCTCGGGACCTTCAATAACCAAGTTTCACCGGTATCCTCGATGGCGAACCCAAGGGATTTGATGGTTTTGCGCATCGCTGCTGGTTTGATGTCGAGCCCAGTTAGACGCGCAACATCTCGCTTGAAGAATTCCACCGGGTCATCGCGGCGTGGAGCCTCGCCAGCCACTTTCACTTTTGACGCTGTGCCGCCGCCATACTCGGTGATCAGACGGAGCGCCAATTGTACGCCTTCGATACAGGATTGCGGATCGACCCCGCGCTCAAAGCGATAACGCGCATCTGAGATGATCCCAGTCGTTCGCCCTGTTCGCGCCGTACGGAGCGGATCGAACCAGGCGCTTTCGATGAACACATCCGTGGTGGTCTCTGATACGGCGGTACTCTCACCGCCCATAACGCCGCCGAGCCCGATCGTACCGCTATCGTCAGCGATCACACACATCTCAGAATTGATCTGATAGGTCTTGCCATCCAAGGCGACCAAATGTTCGCTATCCTTGCCCAGTCGTGCGCGAATGGTTCCTTTCAGCTTTGCAGCGTCATAGGCGTGCAAAGGTCTGGCGCGGTCGATTGAAATATAATTGGTGACGTCAACGAGCAGCGACTTTGGCGTGATCCCGACCGCGAGCAAACGGGCTTGCATCCAATCTGGGGACGGGCCGTCTTTGACCCCGCGAATAAGCGCACCCGCGAAGACCGGACATGCTTCAGGATCGTCGAGCTCGATTTCGATCGGACAGTCATAAGTGCCGTTCACCTTACGCACCGGGTCGTCAATGAAGGCGCCTGCGCCTGCCGCCGCGAGATCGCGTGCAATCCCTTTTACGCCGAGCCAGTCTGCGCGGTTCGGCGTGACTTCAAAGTCGATGACCGGGTCGTCTAGGCCCAGCGCTTCCGCGGCCGGCGTACCCAAATTGATCGCGTCGTCCAGATCGGCAATGCCATCATGATCTTCGCCTGCGTTCAGCTCTTTGGTTGAACACATCATGCCATGGCTCTCGACGCCGCGGATTTTGCGGGGCTTTTTGTCCAAGCTAAAGTCCAACCCAGGGATGTAGGCCCCCAGCGGCGCATAAATCGCGGTCATGCCCGCCCGCGCGTTCGGCGCACCACAAACGATTTGCTTTTCGCCATCCACTGTGTCGACCGTGCAGACCCGGAGCTTGTCCGCATCTGGGTGTGGCGCAGCCGCTTTGACCTTACAGACGGTGAAGGCTTTGAGGTCTTCAGCCGGGTTCGTAACGTCTTCGACTTCCAAGCCGGCCTTCAGCATATAGCCGAGGATCTCGTCCAAGGAGGCCGTTGTCGCGAGATAGTCTTTCAACCAGGAGAGTGGGAATTTCATCGTGTTGACTCGTATTCGGTCTGAGCATTTGGGGTAGGGGCGAACCGCGGCTCGCCAAGGGCTTCGAAAATATCGCCTTCAATGCGTTCGCAGCGAGAGGTCGGCTGCGCGCGGGACTGTCCGATCTCTGTCGTTTTCCAGCAGCGTTTGAAAACCGAACAATAACAGATCTGTAGCGACCATGCTTCAGAGTCTGATTGAACCTGCGTGATCGTGCTGCGGTCAAACGCATTATTCGGCCAACTGATCGAGATGGCGGTCACCATTTCACCAGGCGCCATGGCGCGACCTGAAATGGCTTGATAGGAGACATTATATCCGGCTGGCAGCGCGTCGAGATAAGCGTCGAAACGCTCGGTCTTTTGATCATCGACGAAGAATTCGACGGACTCAATCAGAGCTGGGCCAACGCCGCTATTGCGAACATTGATGCCGAGGGACGTGCGGCGGCCATCCGTGTCGGCAAAGCCGTCAACTTGCAGCACTGGGAACACGGCGCCATGTTGCTGCGCCCGCATAACGCTGCCTTGATCCCAGGCCATATAGACCGCCATTGCCGAGGTGATGAGCGCGCAGATCGCCACCAGAAATTCTACTTTATTACCGTCTCCCATCGGTGCCTCCCAAAGCGTGATAGCCGCGCGCAGCCGCTTCCGCGCGTTCAGCTTTGACCGCGTCTTGAGCCGCTTTCGCGAAGTCCTCGTCTATCATACGCACGACACGCAGGGTTTCAAAGATGACGTCCATATCCGGTCGCCAGCTCCCTTCGCGCTTGAAATACTCGATATGGGCATCCCGCCAATAGTCGTAGGATAAGTCGCCTTCACCCTCTAGCGCCGCCATTTCAGGCGTAACGGCGTCGAAGGGAAGCGTTTGCAAGTCGACCGTTTCAACTTCGCAGACAGGCTGTCCCGCGCTGTTCAAACAGATTTGGCGCTCTCCAATTTCGGCGTCCGGCCCATGTATGGCAGCCGAACACGTACCCGTCTTCACGCCGGCAACCACAAGGGAAGCCAAGCGATCAGCTAATTCGGGGCTGTCCCCGAACTGAAACGTCTTCAGACCTGCATATGTGCCGGGCGTGCTCACTAGCTTAGACCACCACTGACACTTGGCGTGAGCCAAGGGCGGAAGCCATAATGACGGGTCCAGGCCGGGTCGGCTTCGAAATAGGGGCGCAGATCCGGCATGCCGTATTTCAGCATGGCCAATCGGTCGATGCCCATGCCGAAGGCGAAGCCCTGATACTCATCCGGATCGATGCCGCAATTTCGCAGCACATTGGGGTGCACCATGCCTGAGCCGAGGATTTCCATCCAACGGTCACCGGCGCCGATTTCAATCGTGTCGCCTTTTTTGGTGTATTTGACGTCCATTTCGGCGCTCGGCTCGGTGAATGGGAAGAAGTGCGGGCGGAACCTCGCCTCGACATCGTCGACTTCAAAGAAGGCTTTGACGAAATCGATTAGGCAGCCTTTCAGGTGACCCATATGGATGTCCTTTTCGATCACCAGACCTTCGACCTGGTGGAACATCGGCGTGTGCGTGGCATCCCAATCATTGCGATAGACGCGGCCCGGCGCCAGCACGCGGATTGGCGGCTTCTGGCTCGTCATCGTCCGGATTTGAACCGGGGACGTATGGGTGCGCAGGACTTTCGGATCGCCGCCCTCTGGCGCATTCATGAAAAACGTATCATGGGTTTCGCGGGCCGGGTGACCTTCTGGGAAGTTCAGCGCGGTGAAATTGTGCCAATCGTCTTCAATGTCTGGGCCTTCCGCGACAGAGAAGCCCATATCACCAAAGATCGCCGCGACTTCTTCAAACACTTGCATCACCGGATGCAACGCGCCGACATGTTCCGGCTTAGGCGGCAGGGTCATGTCGAGCTTTTCGGTCGCGAGCTGCGCCTCGAGCGCGGCGTCTTCGAGCACGGCTTTGCGCGCTTCGACAGCATCCGCGACGCGATTTTTCAGCGCGTTCAGCTTCGGACCCATCTCTTGACGTTCTTCCGGGCTCATCTTGCCCAGCGTTTTCATCAGGCCAGAGACCCGGCCTTTCTTGCCCAGCTCGGCCACGCGTACCGTGTCCAGCGCGGCGAGATCGCCGGCGCCGTCAATCGCCTGAAGCGCTTCTGTTTCGATGGTTTGAATGTCGGACATGAAAAGCCCCGTTGGTCTGGTTTTGAGACAAACGGGGCCGTTCCGACCCCGCTTGAAGCGGTCGGATTAGCGGAGAAAGGCTAAGGTGTGAACCTGGTGATTATGCCAGGGCGGCCTTGGCTTTCTCCACCAGGGCGCCAAACGCGGCAGGTTCTTTGATCGCCAGATCAGACATCACTTTGCGGTCCATCTCGATCCCGGCTTTGCCAAGACCACCGATGAAGCGGCTATAAGTCATGTCGGCATCATGCTCGCGCACAGCAGCGTTGATGCGTTGGATCCACAGGCTGCGGAAGCTGCGCTTCTTAACTTTGCGGCCAACATAAGCGTATTGGCCAGCTTTCCAGACCGCAGCGGTTGCGGTGCGGAACTGTTTCGAACGCGCACCGCGATAGCCTTTGGCGGCTTTTAAGATTTTCTTGTGACGGGCCTTGGCAGGCACTTTATTCCGTGAACGGGCCATAGGGAGGCTCCTTCCTACAAATTCGGTTCAGATCTTATTTCAGGCCGTTCGGCAGAAACTTTTTGATGACACGCTGGGTATCGGCCTTGGCAACCACTTCGGTGCCGCGGTTTTGGCGAATATATTTCCCATTGTGGCTGATCAGACGGTGGCGCTTACCGGCCACGCCGTGCTTCAGTTTTCCGGAAGCCGTGATCTTGAACCGCTTTGCAGCGGCCTTCTTGGTCTTCATCTTCGGCATTTCGATCTCCTGTCGAGCGCGAGGCTCTTAAGTTAGTCATTAGAGCGACAAGGCATGCCGTTTTCGGCCCGGCCGCTGCGGAAGCGCGCGTTTAAGCGCAAATGGAGGGGGAAATCAAGCATTAGTGTTCAGTGCCACGCGATAGACTAGCCCCCGACCGGTTGGCCCAATACGCGTGTCGTGCAGACCTGCGCAATTCGTTCGGTCATGACCAGTGTCTCGGTTTCATTCGGTGCGAATAGATTTCCGAGGATAGGGATGTGAATGGCAGGGTTCACGTCTTCAAAAAATTTGTCGCGACTGCATGAGCAATACTGGTCTCGCTGGAGGACTGACCCAGCCGTCGCCTGCGCCATGCAGTCATTATAAAAAGAACTCTGAGCGCTGCGATAATTGAAAAAAGACAGACCTAGTACCGCGATTGCCGCGATAATGACCCAGGTTGAGTTGTTATCGCCGCTCTTAGACTCGTTCTCAGCCATATCATGATCCCCGTTCAAAGGGATCACGTAAAATTGGCTTCTTTCAACAAATCAAGTGGTTAGTGTAAAAAAATCGACTTAGCGCGGCGCCATCACCATTGTCATCTGACGCCCTTCAAGCTTCGGCTCGAGTTCAACTTTCATTTGCTCGTCAAACTCATCCTTCACGCGCTGAAGGACTTCCATGCCGAGATGCTGGTGGGCCATTTCACGGCCGCGGAAGCGCAGCGTGATTTTGACTTTGTCGCCCTTTTCGAAGAATTCAGCGATCTTTTTGGCTTTCACCATATAGTCGTGATTATCGATGTTGGGACGGAACTTAATCTCTTTAAGTTCTTGAGTTTTCTGCTTTTTCTTGGCGGCGGCCTTTTTCTTCTGCGCTTCATAGCGCATCTTGCCATAGTCGACGATCTTACAGACCGGAACCTCTTGATTGGGGGATACCTCGACGAGGTCCAGACCGGCTTCGCGGGCGGCGTCCAAGGCAGCGTCTATTGGCATTTCACCTTGTTTATCTCCATTCTCGTCAATGAGAAGGACGCGGGACGCACGGATGTCTCTATTGGTGCGTGGGCCGGTAGGTTTGGCGCGCTCTGGGCGGCCGTATGGTCTGCGGGCTATGGCTAATCTCCTTGGTTGCCAGTGTTTGCGGGGCTAATATGCCTCTAATCGGCCAATTTTTCAACTGACTCATTGTTTAGAAGCAACCGCGCATACACGTCGAGCGTCGCGGTTTGAAGCTGTTTTTTGCTGTAATTTTCACGAATATGGGCCTGTCCGGCCTGTCCCATGGCGGCGCGGGCCGCTGGTGGCAGGCTGACCAGGGTCCGAATACAGGCGGTTAAAGCCGCGGCTGAGCCAGGTTCGGCCCGGGTGCCGGTTTGGCCTTCAATCACGGTTTCGCGCTGGCCGCCATGATCGGCGACGATGATCGGCTTGGCCATGGCCGAGGCTTCTGCAGCCACGCGGCCAAACGCTTCGGGGCGCGTCGAGGGGGCAAGGACGATATCGGCGAGCGCATAGGCGGCCGCCATGTCTTCGGTATGGCCGACAATGGACACGGTGCCGCCGAGTTGATGCGCAATAATCTGATCTTCCAATTCGCGGACATAACGATCGCGCCCTTGCGCGTCGCCAGCTAGGATCAAGTGCAATTTCGCCCGTTCGCTGGTCTCTAAGGCGCCTAAGGCATCAATCGCCACAGCTTGACCTTTCCAGCTGGTCAGGCGCCCGGGCAGCACCAACCGCAAACGGGTATCATTCGGGTCGATCTCCCAAGCTTTGCGCAGCGTATTGATCTGTTCGTCCGTGACTTTGGCAGGGTCATATGTTTCGAAGTCGACCCCGCGTGGAATGGTGACGATTTTCTCCGCGGGCGTTTCGTGCATCGCCATCACATGGGCGGCAGTCCATTCAGAATTGGCGATGACCAGGTCGCCTTTGGCCATGACCGAATTGTAGCGCTTTTTAAGTCCAGTCTCACCGCTATAGGCGCCGTGATATGTCGTGACAAAGGGAATGCGCGACCGCAGCGTCGCTTCATAAGCGCTCCAGCCGGGTGCCCGCGACCGGGCGTGGATCAGGTCGATTTTTTCTTCGATGATGAGCGCTTCCAGCAGTTTCACATTCTTGCGCAAAGTGAGCGGGTTCTTGCTGGCGGCTTGAAACGGGATGAGCTGCCCCCCTGCAGCGCGCAGTTTGGGCTCTAATCGGCCACCTTCACTGGCGACAAGGGCACGCCCCCCGGCCAAAGTAATGGCTTCGGCCATTTCGACTGTGGTGCGCTCAGCTCCGCCCGCCGACAAGTCAGGGATGACTTGCAGGATGGCTTTTCCAGACAGATTGGGCCAGGCCGATTCGCTCATAAGGTGAGTTTGACTGATTTGATCCGGCATTGAAATGCCGAACTTGCCTTCAGCCTCGACGAGTTGCAGTAGAGCGAGAAGAGGAGGTGGCGGATGGACCACGAAAACTTTGAGTCGCCACAAGGTCGGCGCTTGGCCTATCGGGCAACGGCGCCGCGGACGGGGCTGACCTATGTTTGGCTGTCAGGCTTTAAGTCCGACATGACCGGCACCAAAGTCACCGTGCTGGAAGACTGGGCCAAGCAGCAAGGGCATGGCTTCCTGGCCTTTGACTATTCTGGGCATGGCGTATCGGGCGGTGCGTTTGAGGAGGGCACGATTTCGGCTTGGCGTGAGGATGCTCTCGCGGCGATTGACGCGCTGACCTCCGGCCCGCTTGTCCTGGTTGGGTCAAGCATGGGCGGGTGGATGGCGCTGCTCGCCGCTCTGGCATTGAAAGCGCGTGTCGCGGCCATGGTTCTGATCGCCCCGGCGCCGGACTTCACGCAAAAGCTGATGTGGCCTGAATTTACGCCAGAACAGCAGAACGAGATTATGGAGAAAGGGCTGACCTTGCGCCCTTCAGACTATGGCGACCCGTATCCGATCACGCGCGCCTTGATCGAAGATGGGAAGCAATGGGCCTTGCTGGATGATCCGATTGAGCTGATGTGCCCTGTTCGGATCCTACAGGGGCAGCAAGACCCAGATGTGCCTTGGGAACATGCCTTCCGTCTGGTCGATGCCCTGGTCAGCGAGGATGTCGTGTTCAGCTTGATTAAGGATGGCGATCATCGCTTGTCACGCGATCAAGACATTGCACGCTTGGTGGCAACCTGTGCAGAACTGAGTGGCGTGGGGCAGAGCGCGTAGTATCTCTCACACGAAAAAGCCCGCGGGCGCGCCCGCGAACAACTTGATGATGGGCACGGGTGCTCCTCAGCTCGACCTCGAGACGTTAGCGTGAGGCGCTTATGAAACTTCGCGGAT